>PLLD01000225.1 GCA_003141205.1 Gemmatimonadota bacterium | reverse complement strand
GTGCACCACGGAATCCAGCACGAAATGCTCGACGATCCGCGCCGGCTGCGGAGTGACCAGCCGTTGCACCAGAATCCCGTGCCGCGTGAGCAATTGCGCCGCCGCGGTATCTGTCGATGGCATCAGATAGGCGCCGGGAAGCCGCCCGGGGCGGGTCCCCTCGAAGCGGTCCAGCACGGGCATTTCAAGCGTCCGATACCGCCCCGTTCGGCGGACGCCCCGCGGCACCCCTGGCTGCGTGAGCGTGGTGTCATCGATCCGCTCGAGATCCTCCGCCTCGACCGGCTCCGGCGACCCGCGCGCGACGAGGACGGCGGCGAGGGGCAGGTCGGGCGCCTGATCGGGGTCCGCACCCCATTCGGTGACCGTGCTGTCCGCGCTCCGCACCAGGGCGCGGATCGACGCCGAGCGCTCGGCCACCAGCGACAGGATCTCCCGCACGAACGCGTACTGCGATGCGATGCGCCGCGAAAGAGAGTCGTGCGCGTACGCCTCGCTCAGGATCGCGATCCGGTTGCGGAGTCCCATGTAATTCGTGCCGAACCGGGCCCGGTAGTCGAGCGTCTCCCACCGGTGCGGTGTGATGTCGGGCTCCGGCAAGGGTGGCCGCTCGGGGACGAAGTTCCCGTAGTCGAACGTGTCCAGCCGATGCCGGTCTCGCATCCGGGTGCGCAGCTTGGGCAGCAGCGAATCGCGCGTGTACGGCCCCGTGAAGACCGATGCCGGATGCTGCGGGGGGGCGTACGTCAGCGCGTATCCGTGGAAGCTCCCGTCGGTCGTGTGCAGGTCGACGAAGACATCGGGATCCCAGGTGCGGACCAACGACAGCGTCCCCTCCGTCTCGGGGGCCTCCGCCTTCACGAAATCGCGGTTCAGGTTCAGCCCGCGGGCATTGGTGTTGGCGCCTACGGTGTCCGGGCCCAGCTGCTCCGGCCGATTCTCGGCCTGCAACCCGAGCGAATCATTGCCATCCGGGTTCGTCACGGGGACCACGACGAGCACGAGCGAATCCAGCACGCTCGGCTTCCCCGGTGACTTGGCCGCGGGGATGACGAGATCCCGGAGGAGGGCCAGGATCGCGTCCTTTCCGTCGACCTCCCCGCCGTGGATATCCGCCTGCACGTACACGACCACCCGGCCGCTTGCGTGCGCCTCGGCGCCCGATCGCACCATCGGCCGCGCGGCGACCACGACAGGAATGTCCCGGCCGTCGACCGACGTCGCGACCGCGTAGAGATCCATCGGCGCCCCGGTGGCCAGGAGCGAATCCCGGTGCCCCCCGGAATCGTACGCTCCCGTCCGACGCGCCAGGAGGTTCAGGTACTGGACGACCTCGTCGGTGGTGGCCGTATGTGTGAAGAGACTACGCTCGGCCGGAGTGGCAAGCGGTGACACGGCGCGCACCGGATGCACCGTGGGCTTCGGCTCACCCCAGAAGATCGTGCGCATGACGGCGCAGCCCGACAGCATCGCCAGAAGGAAGGCGCCGCCTACCGGACGCAACCAGCGTAACCAGGCCCGAGCGACCCTTCCCAGCGCCCCTCCGTCGTACCGCGAGGTCACAAACCGTCACCGGAAAAGAATGGACCACGAGCGGGATCCCTTTCGGGACCATGGGCGAGAGCTACCTGTCGGCCCCGACCAGTATGCCGGACCCGCTGCCTAGCCTTGATCGACATGGGACGATCATGTAACGAGTTCCCCCTCGCCCAACTTTATACCATTTATTGGGCGACTGCGGTAGGTCTGGATAGCCGCAGATAGGGATTGCCGGTCAATTCGGCCCCGATCGTGGTCGGAGGCCCATGTCCCGGATAAACCGCGAGATGCGCTGGTAGGTTCGCCGCCCGCCCGAGCGAGGCGGCCATGTGCGTCGGATTGGAAAAGGGGAGGTCCGTGCGCCCGATCGAACCGGCGAAGAGCAAGTCGCCCCCAAAGACGGCCTCCCGGCCCACGAATAGCACATGGCCCGGGGCGTGCCCCGGAACGTGAAGGACCTCGAAACGCGCCTCCCCCAGCATCAGCACTTGCCCCTCAGAGAGATCCCGGTCGGGATCGGGCGGTCCCTCGAACCCGGTGAGCCCGTACGCGGCGGCCGTGGCCGCCGCTCGATCGTAGAGGGGACGGTCGAGCGGGTGTAGATGGATCGGCACGCCGGGAAACGCCCGCCGCAGCGCCGCGATCCCCCCCACGTGGTCGACATGAGCATGCGTGAGCCAGATCGCCTCGAGCGTGGCGCCCGCGGCCTGGACCGCCGCAGTCAGCCGATCACCCTCGGCGCCGGGATCGACAAAGATGGCCCGCGCTGTCCCGGAATCGACGAGCAGGTAAGCGTTTTCGGCGAACCCCCCGACCGTGATCGGCGTGATGACGAGACCAGCCACCCGGATCAGTGCGCCGCGGCGGTCTTGGGGGCGGGGGCCGACGTCGGCGGCACGAGACCCTTCATCCGCAGATAGGTGACGAGGTTCCCGTAGTGTTCCCCCGTATGGGTCACTCCGGCGGCCAGAACGAAGAGCTGAGTGCGCATCCCTCCGAAAAAGCTCACGGAGTCGCTCAGCCGCGCGTCGGACAGGGCCGCATACGTCGCGTCGCAGTACGCGAACGCCTCGTGCAGCGCCGTCGCGAGCGCCGCCTTGGTCATCTTCGTCTTCTCGAGGCTCGTCGTGTGCGGGTTCGCGCCTCCTTTGACCGGCGAGCAGAACTCGTACTCGCTATCGGCTATATGCGCGAGGATCCCGCCAAAGGTTCGGACCTCCGGAGTGGGACGGAAATCGTAGTTCGATTCCGGCATCTCCTCAGCCGATTGGCTGACAATACCCGCGTAATAGAAGTGCAGATTCGCGAGCGATGTCACGAGCGGATTCTTCGTCGCGTCAGGCCCTGCGGCGACCGTTTGAGCGGGCGCCCGGGACGGACCTGCCAGCAGACAGGCCAGCGCACCGGCACACCCAAGGAGTCCTGCAGCGAGTCGCGGCATACCACGCTCCGGTTCACGTGAAAGTCGGCAGATTACATTGGTGAATATGCGTCCAGGACGGTGGATACGCACGGTGGCGGCGGTCACGGCGGCAGGGTTTGCCGTCGCGTCGCTGAATCCGTATGCGCTGACCGCCGGCCCGCTCCTCGGTGCCCTGCCACACGGCTCCGCCGCGCATGCGGATTGCNNTGACACGGATCACCACTCGGGACACTCATGCTGTTGCATGGGTGCGTGCTGTTGCACGGCGATCGTATCCGTTCCCCCCGGACGCCTGACCGTTCTCCTGGTGGTTCCGGTCGTGATCGCGCGCGCGATCATCTCGACCGAGCCCGTCCGGCCGGCCACCGCCCCGGACTATCGCCTTCCCCCTCCGCTCGGCCCGCCCTCCCTTCGCGTTTGACCGACATGCGGAACTGCGCCGTGGACTGTTGCACGGACGCGGACCGCCGGCGGGGTGCATTCCGCCTCCGCCGCGTCATCCACGCGGAGCACCTTTCATGTTCGACATGCGGTCTGCGTTCGCCACCCCTGGTGGGGCGACCGCGCTCCTGCTGATCGTCGTCACGTCCGCTCTGGGGGCCCAGGCGGACACGACGCACCGGGATTCCGTACCGCGCGACACGATCGGCCACCGTCGGCCGGCCCGGTTGGGGGCCGTCACCGTCACGACGACACCCGTCGACCGGAGCGAGCCCCTCACGGTCGTCAACGTCGGGCAGCAACAGATCGAGCTCACGCCCTTCAATTCCCCGTGGGAGCTCCTACGGGAAACCGCGGGTGTCGACGCCCACGAGCAGGGACAGGGTCCCGGCTTCGCCTCGGACCTGTCGATTCGCGGATTCAGCTCGGATCATTCCACCGATATCGCGCTCTGGATCGATGGGGTCCCGATCAACGAGCCCGTGAACGGCCACGCCGAGGGGTACAATGATTTCAACCTGCTGTTTCCTGAGGTCGTGACCGGTATCGACGTCATTCACGGCCCGACGAGCGCCCTGTACGGGAATTTTGCCTTCTCCGGGGTGGTCGATGTGCGCACACTGGACCGCTTCGACGGCGCGCGGATCGATCTCACGGGCGGCTCCTACGGGAGCGGCGGCGGATCGGCGATCGTGGGGTTCGATCGCGGATCGACCGGCGGGGTATTCGCGATCCAGGGATCCCGGGAGGACGGTTGGCGCAGCCATTCGGGCGATGAGGAGGGACACCTCCACGCCCGGCTCTACCACGATCTGAGCCCCACGACCACGATCGATGCCGGGGTCGACGCATTCCTGACCGCGTACAGCTCCCCCGGCTTTCTCGATACGACGTCGTACAACGCGCACGACGACGATTTCGTCTCCAACTTCGGTGATGGCGGATTCAAGCGGCACGCCCAGGAGCGCGTGAGCCTGCGCAGCTTCCTCCGCCCGAATCTCGAATGGCGCTCGACGCTGTACGCCACGCAGGGGACGTGGCGATTCTGGCTCAGCACGCCGCCGGGCCTGGGTGGGCTGACCGAAGGAACGGGAGCGGAGACGCGCGAGTACGACGGCCGATACGGATTCGGTGGGACGACTGCGCTGACCTACATCGCGCATGGCGTCGACATCACGCTCGGCGCCGATTTGCGGTTGGATCACTCGCATTACGAGAACTACGTCGAGGCATCCACGGGGTACCGGGTGGATTCGGCCGCGCAGGAGATCGCGGAACCGGCGCATCAGCTCTCCGCCGGGCTCTATCTCCAATCGGCGTTCGACGTCACGCGGTACGTTCGCGTCGAGCTGGGCGCGCGGGTCGACCAGCTCTCGAGCGCCGTCCGGCAGCCCCTGACCGACACCACTGGGGCGCTCGTCCTTGATAGTCTCGCATACTCCCAGCACAGCAAAGGGGTCTTTTCGCCGAAGATGGGCGTGCTCCTTCGCCCCTTTGCCGGACTCGGATCCGCGGGCGAAGGGGTCGGCCTCTTCGTGAACGTCTCGCGCGGGTTCCGGCAGACCGACGGCGTCATCACGGATCCGATGCTGCCCTTCATTTTCGTCTGGGACTACGAGACCGGGGTGAAGATCGATGCGGGGCCGTTCTCCATGGACGCGAGCCTCTTTCGCATGGACGTCAACAACGAGCAGTCCTTTGATCCGGCGCTTGACGCGACGATTGGAGGCGGGGAGAGTCGGCGGAATGGACTCGATGTCGATGCGCGACTGCGCCTGGCGCCGGGCGTGACGGCGTCGACGGCGTTCACGATCCTGCACGCCTTCTACACCTCCTTCGTCGATCCCGATGACGGCGTTGACTACACCGGGAGCCCGATATTCAACACATCGAAATACGTCGGTGCGACGACGGTGGACGTGCATCTCCCGAGCCAGATCTGGGATGCACATGTCGGCGCGAATTTCACCGGGCCGTACACGCCCTTCGAGGAGCTCAGCGTGCTACGCCCGGGCTACATCCTGCTCAACGTCGCGGGCGGCGTGCGCCTCACGAGTCACGCCCACGTTCTCGTGGGCGTGCGCAATCTCTTCGACACCGCGTACCGCGAGTTGGAGTCGGGGGCGCAGGTCACCCCGGGCCAGCCGCGCAGCATCTACGTGACGGTGCGCTATCGCACGTAGCGCCGCACCGGCCGGTCCGGGGCGACGGCGGGTCGTCGGTGTCTATGGGTGTTGCATCCCACCCATCTTGAACGGCGTGTAGTCAGGCGGGGTGGTGAAGGCGGCCGCGGGCGGGGCGCTCCGATCCACCTTGATCGCGAGCATCTTCACGTCCTCTTTCCCGTCCTTGATCTCCGCCATCTTGAGCGGGAAGAAGCCGTCCTTGAACTCCTGCATCGCGGCCGCCATCTGGGGGGACATGCTGGGACCCATTTGCTGCATCTTGTCCTGCATGGCCTGCTGGCCCCACAGGAAACCCAGGCCGTGCGCGGCGCAGACCAGCGTCTGCTTCGGCTTCCCTTCTTCGGTGCTCGTGAAGACGTAGTCGTCGCAGGGGATCCCGGCGATCGTTTCCGTCCCTGTCTTCTTCAAGTCGCCGGGGTTCGCGGCGTTGTCGGAGTGGTTTTTGTTGATCTTGTCGAGACCCGGCTCCGACCTCGGCTTCGGGTTGTACGTGTGCGTCATGTACATCTTCCTGTCGTTGAGCAGCGTCGTCGATGTGTGTGTGGCCTCGTCGCTGATCATCGACACGGAGCTCCCCATCATCTGACTCATCCCACTTCCCGGCGGCATCATCATGTCCATGCGCCGGTGGGTGCCCTGCTCCGTGATCGTCATCGTTCCCGTACCACCCTTGGCGTCCTCCGCACCCATCGATGTCTGATAGGTCACCGATCCGGTGAAGGAGCCTTGGGCGGCGAGAGACGCCGGCACGGCCAGTGCGCCCGTGACAGCGAAACTGACGAGCGTGCTCGCAATGGACGGGCGGATGAGCGAACGACAGCTCAAGAAAAGAATGCGACACGACATCGGTGCCTCCCGCAGGGATCGAGTGGTGACGGTCGAATGCCTACAACTTACACCGCCCATCGGAGGGAGTCAGCACGGCGTGCCGCAGATGTGTTTCTCGCGTAGACGCCGCCATCCGGGTGGGCGAGGGGCGCCCACCGCCCTCGCCCACCCGTGACCTTGGATCGCGGTCCGTTTCTGGCCGACCCTACGGCAACCGAGCTTTACATCCCCTTCGTCAGATTACCACACGACACGATCGTCTTCATGTCGGACGAGGACGCGTGGATGTTGACGTAGTAGGAGCCGGTGTCGGGAAGAGCCATGCTGAGCGTGGCCTTGGAGTCGCCCTTCCCAGCCGAGCTGATTGTGATCGGCTTGTAGGCGCTGGCATCCCCGAACACCGGCCCATTCGTGCCGCACATGCCGACATGAACGTGCCAGGGATAGACATCACCGGATTTGCCACCGGTGAGCTTGACCCAGGCGCTGGTGCCTTTGACGCCAGCGGTTCCGTTGACGGGGACCGGGGAACCGGGGGGTGGGGTGAGGGTGGCTGAATAACTGGTGGCCGCGAAGGCGGCGATGCCGATGGCGGCGGCGAGTCGGGGGAGTGGCATAACGATTATCTCCATGCTAATGAGGGAGCGGCCACCCACAGAGGGCGGAGGACCGCCGTGACGCCCGAAGCCGGGACGGGACCGTAGTAGCGCGAGTCCCAGCTACGCGGCGACGATGTCGAGACTATCCAAACAGAGTCCTTAGGAGCAAGGTATGTGCCGTCGGGGACGTGATCGAGAGCGCGGCCGGCGGCATCCACGGTGAGCGGCTGGGCGCCAGGACACGGAACGCCGTTGCGCGCCAGGATTCCGGCGCGGACCGTTACGGTATCGCCACCAACGGCAAAGACTCCCTTCCCAACGGGCGCCGCGTCGCTGGGACAGCTCCCGCGCGGCAGGTACCTGCGCGCGCGGCCAAGAGCCGCCACGTGTCGCGGGAGACAGAGCATGACCAGCGCACCCTGTCGCAGCTGCTCCCCCCGAATGGGGGTCGCAACGTATAGCCCGATTGGAATGCTCGGGCTCAGATTGACACGAAGATTTCCGAGCGACGACGCTGCGGTGCCCAACAGGCAGACCACGCAGCAGATCACGGCATATCGCAGCACTCCAAAACAGCTCAATTGACTCCGCCAGCAGCACTGGCATAAAGCGGGTTCGGATCGGCCCACCCTGTGAACTCCGGATCGTCGAGATAATTGAGGCGGCGCGCGAGAATCGCAGGATTTCCCTTGACGATCAACAGTTGCGTATCCAGTGGCAGGCGACGCACCTCGTCGGGGAGCAAGAGCTTGCGCGCGGTCTCGGATATCGTCACGGAGCTGCCCTCCTGCCGGGCCGCCGTGCGCCCGCGACTGACTCCGGCCGATCTGTTTTCGCTGGCAATCGTAATCGTGGCATCCCCACACAGGCGCGAGAGATATTCCGCCGTCTCGAGATCGTTCGCACCGAAGCACTGCAGCACATCGGCATTGGCCAGGAAGCTGCCCCACTTCTCCGGATACGTCCCCTTGAGTTGAGCCAGATCCTGCAGGAAGAGCCAGAACGCCGCGCCGAAGCCGCCCGTCAGCGCGATGCCGCGCTGTACGACGCTGAGGGGACCCAGGGCATCGAATTCATCCAGCAGAAACAACACACGCTCCGGCGCCCGATATCGCGCACGGGTCACGGCGATGAGACTGCAGGCGATCATGAGGCGGGCCCAGCGGGCGTAGCCATCCAGTCTCTCATACGGAAGAATCACGTAGATGCTGAGGGCCTTCTGCTTGAGCGCCTCGAGCGGGACCGTCGACGTATCCAGCACCCTGACCATTCGGGGGCTGTCGAGAAAGTGCGTATGGTTCTGGGCACAGGAGACCACACCACTACGCTCGCGCTCGGCTTTCTGGAGCAGCCGGTCAGCTGCGCGCGCCACCAGACCATGCGCCCATTCACGCCAGAGCGTCATGCGCTCCATGTGCTGCTGGAAGACGACCGGACCGGCCGTCAGCACTTGTCGCACCCCATCGAGCGTCCTCTGCGGCGGATTCACCGGCCCCGCATCAATCGGTAGCCCGCTCGGGAAGGGCGCGCTCCACGTGCCTGCTTCGGAAATCGGCCCGTGATCGGCCCAGGCCGTGACGTAGAGAATGAGCCCTACGAGAAGGCTGCGGGCCTCTTCATCCCAAAATGCCGAATCTCCGCCGCGCCGGTCGACGACCACGAGCATATCGGCGATCAGACGGGCATTATCGATGGCAGTGTCGAGAGCCGGATCAACGAGATCGAGCGGATTGAAGCTAGCCGTGGCATCGGTGACGACACCAAAGGGATCGATCGGATACGTCTCGGTCCCCAGAGTATCCTTGCGGTGCCGATGCGTGACGGCATACAGCTCACCCTTGACGTCACTGACGACGACCGATCCCGGGTAGGTGAGCAGGTTGGGAATCACACAACTCGTCCCTTTGCCGGACCGCGTTGGCGCGACTGTAAGAAGATGTCCCTCCCCGCGATACCTCAGCAGGGTGCCGTCGGCATCGCGGCCGAGGAGTAGACCGCTCCCGCGCCGCAAATCCTCGCCGCCCCCCCAGGTCGCGGACCCATGTGAATCAGATGATGCGGATCTGCGCGCGCGCCGGACGATGCTCAGGATTGCGCACGATACAAGTGTGGCCGCACCCGTCAAGACGATCCATCCCCATCGAAAGACGGAGTTGAGCGCCGGAACGTGACGGTATGCGGCGTACCATACGAACACGTTGTACGGGGGGTAGAGCGGTCCTGCCCCGACCACGACCGCGGAGACGCCAGCCACCAGGAACGAGAGCGCCATTCCCCGCATTGCAGGTCGCCAGAGCGTCAGAAGCGCTCCGGCCGCGAAGATAGTCACCGTCCATCGCAGCGTGCGAGCGGTGTGGGCATCCAGCCGCAGGAGGACGAGACCGAGGTTGGGATGATATCCGAGGCGCCAGGCCACGAATTGGGTCGTGATGCCGGCTGCCCACGCGAGCCCCAACGCAAGCATCGCCATGAGGACGCGTTCTTCGCGGTGACGGTGTGGCCGCGGCGGCGGGACCCGGCGCGCCGATACCCCGGGGGACGATGCGCTCATGTCTCCGGTATGAAGGGGCCATCGAACGCGATATCCTGGGTGACCAGGATGTCGAATGGCTGCCCCGGACGGATCGTAATGGTTGGCGGCACGTCGAGCCCGCGGCGGGCGCTCTCGAGACCCAACTCCCCCAGTTGTTGGCCTAAAGCGCCAGCGGCCACCTGTCCGGAAGACAGCGGTCCATACGCTGTCGCCTGCTGGGGTTGGGAGAGCTGCACCCCCGCCGTAAATGCGGAGTCAATAGAGCGGTCCCGAACAATCTCCCGTAGTGGTGGTTGACCTGATCGTGCAGGCCGGACTCACCGATCGCATCCGTCGCCTTCGCGTGCGGGAGCGCAATGCTACGGCCGTCGGGAAAGAGCAGCCGAGTCCATTCGACGATTAGGCGGCCGGAGCGCACAGTGCGATTGTCGTACGTGCCAATCAGCTTCGACCCCCGCGGGATGAGGAGCACCTGTTGCGTCCGCGAATCGAAGATTTCCCGACTCGTTTGGCCGACGACGTCCCCTGGTACATCGGAATTGATTCCCGTCATGAGGAAACCGGTGATGACGGTTCCCGCGCGAAGGGCGAAGGGGGTGTCCGCCGCGACGGCGCGCGCTGCGGTGTCATCGCTGCTCGCCAGGGGCAATACCCGCGGCGACGCCAGCGCCCCATCGGGTGGCCCCGGGGCCGCTACGACCGTTGGTGGCAGGGATGGCGCGCCTGTCCACGCGCTTGCGCCGCTACCACGGCGCGGCACATTCCCAACCATCACCTCACTGTTTAGCGCTGTCTGATACGCTATCTCGCGAGTGGACCGCGCTCGGTCGCTGTTGGTTGTCGTCCCACCGACGACAAGTCGCCCGGCTCCGGCCACGGAGGGAGAGGGCCGATTGAGCACCGCGGACGGCAATCGCGGCGGGACGTCGAGGAACGTCGGCTGCGCGGCCGAGGGCGGCACTGCATCTGCCGCCACCATCGACGTCGCCTCGCGTGGCCGAGACGGACTTGCGACCACGAGGACGGTGAGGACCGTCACACCGGCCAGCGCGGCCGCAACTGTCAGGACGTTCCGATTGAGGCGTTTCGGGAAAGGAAGGGACGGCCGAAGTGGTGGATCCGGCGGCGGCCGCGACGACCCATTTTCCGTCGGGGCACCCATCGTTAATCTCCCATGGGTGCGGTACCCGCCGCGCCACGAACAGTAGCGGGCGGGTCATAGCGTCGGTTCTCGATCCGAATTGTGTGCTCGCGACCGCCTTCACCGATGACCAGGATGCCCGTCCGGAAGACCCGATCGGTGACGTAGGTATCGCCAGACAACGTGTAGTTGAGCAACGCACGACTGCCGTCGTCGGCCACGGAAAACAGGACCGGCGCGTCGCGATGGGCCGCGTCAGAGGGCAACTTGATGAAGCAGTGGGCGCCGTCGTCGAAGATGGCGGCAGGGACCCACGGGAAGCGCCGGTCGCGCAGAATGCGATAGTCGAAGTTCAGCGCTTCGACCGCACTCGCGATCGTCGCAGACACCTGTGCCGCAGGCGGCGGCGAGCTCGTCGGCCCATGCCCCCATGCTCCGGAGCTTGCCAGCGGCTGGACCATACTATCCGGATAGTAGAACCGGACGTGGCGAACATAGCTGCCCCGAGGATTCACCCCTCCGTGCGGACACGGGGGGCTGTCGAGCGTAAGGTCGTAGACGCGACCAACCGACGTGGCGAGGACCAGGTTGGTCGTAATGCCACAGTCGTGCGGCTTGACGGCGACGAGTGACGTGCGGCCGTCGGGCCCCGCGGGCGCGAGTTGAATCTCCCAGCGCTGAGTATCGCCCGCAATCTTGCTCAGGATGACCTCACCAGCCTCCAGCTCGATAACGCAGGCCCGCAACGGCGCGCAGGTGACGGTCGGCTGCGCGTGGCCATACGGGAACGACAGAAACGATCCCTCCTGAACGGGGCGCGCGACGCCGGTACGTCGATAGTCTCGGGTCGCGGCCGCGACGGGGTCCGACGGAGAGGCCCCAGAATCAGGCGCGTTCACGCCCTGCGCGTGAACGGCACATACGAAAAGCGCGATCTGCGCCACGGCAGCGAGCAGCGACGCGCGAGCGGCAGTGCGTGAAAGCTCGCGCCGACGTAAACGACGAATCATGGAACGCTGCCTCCGGTGACGGTGGTAAAGGGGTCGACAATCTGGGTCCAGACGATAGTCGTCACGAACACGCCGAGCGGATTGTCCTGCACAGCATCGGCCGTCGTCGGGGGGCGGATGCGCACGGTGGCATATCCTTCCCAGGAGGTCGTGTGCGCAGCGCCCCCCGGCTGAATCGGCACATCGGTTTCGCCCCAGCGCAGCTTCCACGCTGAAGAGTTGGGGACCGGCAATACGCTCGAGACGTCAACGGTACGGGCAACACGCCCTCCGAGAATCCGCGGATCGTGCACGGGATCCGCGAAGTAGGCATTCAAGGTGCCGGCGGCGGGAGCGGATTGATCGACAAAGGCATATGCCCGCCGCATCACGTCGGCCTCAAGCTGCGGGGCTGTCGCAGGCAACACGCCCCGCACGGCACGTAAGAACGTGGCCAGCTGCGCGGCCACGAGGCGAGGTTCCGGCGTTTTCCCGCTGTGCGCCTCTTCCACTGCGATGACCTGTCCTATCCGATCGACCGCAACGACGTATGGCACCACACGGACCGATTCGGCCAGACGGACGTACGCGACAACAAGGGTTGTGAGCAGGGCGAGCGTCCACGCCGCAACGAGTTGCCAGTTCCGCTTCCCGCGGGCGAGGTCACCGAACGCGTTCGCGAACTCCGTCCGCGCGGCGATGAGTCGGTTATCCGCGACATGCGAGGGGGGCGCCGACACGTCAG
>PLLD01000206.1 GCA_003141205.1 Gemmatimonadota bacterium | reverse complement strand
CGACGCGCGTGCTGCCAATCTTCGAAGGCCCGGCGCTCCCCTCCGCTGCGGACGTGGCGGCGCTACGCCACATCGTCCGGACGGGGCGGTATGACCTGTGCGTGAACCTCTGCCCCTTCATCGGGCAGGGGGACGTGGCGGGCCCGCGTCAGCCGTTCTTGGACTTCGCGGCTCACGGCGCCGCCATCCTGCGCAACGAGAACGATGCGAGCCGGATCAATCACTTCAGCTATGAGGCATATCGCTTCGTCCGCGGCGTGCTTGGGACCGTGGCACGGCCGGTCCGCGAGGGGCGATTCCCGGGTACCCGCACGAGCTACTCGGATGCCGCCATTGAGGGAGCGGCGCGCTTCGCGGCGTCGGTGGGTCTCTCGCCCACCACGCCCATCGTGATGTACAATCCTGACACGGCGTCCCGCTTCACGATGATGCCCTTCGGCGCGCAGGCCGAACTGCTGCAGGAGATCGTCGCGCGGGCCCCGACGGCGACCACCATCCTCCTGGGCGCCGGTCACACTGCTGCGGGAATCGGGGAGCGCCTCCTCGCCGCCCTCCCGACGGCGATGCAACGGGGTGTCCGCATCGTGCCGCGGAGCATGCCGCTGGACGTCTACGCCGCCGTCATCGACTTCGCCGACGTCTTCGTCAGCGGCGACACCGGGCCGTTGCATCTCGCCGCGGCTCGGCGCTACGCGCGCTCCGGCTGCCACGAGTTCCGCAACCGGACGGCGGTGCTGTCGTTCTTCGGCGCCACGCCACCCCGGATGTCCGGTTACGATTCCTTCCGTTCGGGCTACCTGGCCGCCAACCAGGACGCGCCGTCGTTCTGCTACCAAGCCGTCAGTCCCTGCCGCAACATCACCTGCGTGGGTAAGCTGTTCAAGACGTGCGTCACGCCCCGATGCTTCGAGCACGTGGACGTGAACGCCCTTGCCTCCCACGCGGCAGCGCATCTGCACTCCCTCCGCCTCCCCGGCGCGTCCGACCTCGAGCGACGCGAGCAACCCGGCGCGTGAGCCGCGCCGCGCTCCTCTTTCTCCTCGCGTACGCCCTCGGCTTCGTTGCCGCGATTCCGGTGGGCGGCTCCCAGATCGAGCTCGCCAAGCGCGCCATTGGCGGTGAGCTTGCGGCCGCTGGTCTCGTGGCCGTCGGGTCCGCCAGCTCGGACCTGGTGTACGGCGTGATTGCCCTCTTCGGCATCGCGCCGGTAATGGAACGGCCCGGGGTGCTGGCCGCGTTTGACATGGCCGGCGCGGCGCTGCTCTGGCTACTCGCGGTCGCAACGCTGCGGGGTCGCCACCGAGTGCACTCGCTGGGCCAGACGCGGGCGATACTGGCTGGTCCGGGCCGAGCGTACCTCACGGGGTTCATGCTGGCGTTCAGCAATCCGCCGATGATCCTGACCTGGCTGCTGGGCGTCGCGCTCGCCAAGCGCGTGGGGCTGGCGGCGCCGTTTCCGGTGGGCGCCCGGGCGCTTTTCATCGCGGGAGGCGTGCTGGGCCTCGGAAGCTACCTCGGCCTGTTGGCGGTGGTGCTGCATCGCGTCAAGCACTTCATCCCCGCGGCCGCGTTGGGCAAGGTCTATCTCTGGCTGGGCATCGCCCTGTGGGTGCTGTCGTTCTACTTCATCTACGGAGCGGTGCAGTACTTCTTCGTCTCGCGCTGAACAGAGTCCGCGTGGTGCCGCTCGTCGAGACGGCGTATGCGTTGCCGCCACGTGCTGTGGCATAAGAGGAATGCGTGTCGTCGGGCTGCGTCGTGCACTTTCCCCGGCAGGGTCTATCAGTCTCGGCGCCGCGTGCGCCGGTCGACAACCATTAGGCGCGCCGACGATTGATGCTGGGAATTCATGTGACGCAGCGGAACGAGCGCCCTGCCAATCGAGCAAGAGCGGAGGAAGGCACTCTGCTCTCGGTCGTCGTCCCGAGATACACTGCGGACAACCACGTTTTCGAAACCCTTGCAGGGGCTGCAAGCGTCTTGGGCTGAGCGGTGCTGAGGATCACGCGACGCTTCGGCTCATAGCAGGTTGTCGCGCCATGCTGAATTCTACCCCTCTCGCGGGCTCGTGCCCCAGTCGAGGGGCTGACAAGTTGACTACTCGCTTTTCTTCACCTCAACCGAACTTGGCAGGGCCTTCCAGGCGGCGAGGGCGCCTGGGGTAAGTGAGTCCTGACGGGCAAGGAAAGTTGCAATTGTCCAGCGCTCGTTAGTCGTCAGTGTAGAATCGAATGCAGGCATCCCGGTAAAGCGAATACCGTGCGTGATCTTCCAGTACGTGACGCCGACCGGGTCGTCGGTGACGTCGTCTTTGGCGAACTGTGGCGCGTGCTGATAGAGGCCGCGGGCGACGGCAGACGCCTTGCCATCGGATGTCCCGTGACACACGGCGCAATACGTGCCGTAGAGCCGCACCCCTTGCGTCAGGATCGAATCGTTTGTCGACAACGGGCTCTTTAGGCCAAGCGCATCGCGATTGAGCGTAGCGTGCAGAGATCGCTTAGCCGCCCACGTCTCCAGACGTCCGGGGGCCGCATCGGCATTTGCCGGCATGGCGCCAGTCCAGACCGCGATCAGGGCGAGGACTATGAGCAGCAGCGCGGCCCCGACGAGCGTCATGAACATGACGCGCAGGCTGTGCGAACCGTTGGCCACGAGCGAAAGTCTCCTGAAAAGAAGTGATCGGTGATCAGTAGTCAGTAGTCGGGTAAAAAAAGACCGGCCTACTACGGCGTGTCCAAGCGATGAGCCCGCACCCGGTCGCGGCGATCTGCCGCACCTTGGGCATGAGCCGGAGCACCGCGTACCGGCGGGGACGCGGGCGGGCCGCGCCGTATCAGCGCCGGGCCGATCCCACGGTCGCGGCCCAGATCCGCATGGTGATTCGGCAGCGCGCGAGTTACGGGCACCGGCGGGTCACGGGGCTCGTCAATCGCACATTTGGCACGCACTACAACCGGAAGCGCATCCGGCGCGTGATGCAGCTCGAGGGGCTGGCGCGGCCGCGCCCGGATCGCCGCCGGACGGGGCGGGCCCACCGGGGCCGGATTCGGCGGGAGCACGCGAACGAACGCTGGTGCAGCGACCACTTCGAGGTCGCGTGCTGGAACGGCGAGGTCGTGCACATCGGTTTTGTCCTCGACTGCCACGACCGGGAGTGTCTGGCCGTCCTCGGGCGGCCACACGATCTCCGCGCCGCCGAGATCCACGCGCTCATGCGGGCGGCCGTCACCGCCCGCTTTCCTGCGGGACCGGCGCGGCCCGTGGTGCAGTGGCTCAGTGACAACGAATCGATCTACACGGCCCTGGAGACCCTCGTCGTGGCGGAGCAGCTGCATCTGGCGCCGATCACGACGCCGGCCCGGAGCCCCCAGTCGAATGGGATGTCGGAGGCGTTTGTGAATACGATGCGGCGCGACTACGTCGACGGGGGGGATTGCTCCAGCGCGGCCGCGGTCCTCGCGCAATTGCCGGCGTGGATTGCCGATTACAACGAGGTCGCCCCACATTCTGCACTCGGCTTTCAATCGCCCAGGGAATACCAGCGGACCCAGCAGGTCAGGACTCAATTCGACTCAGCCTGAGTGTCTCACGAATTGGGGGACAGAGCACAGCGGGAAAGCACCATCCACCAACGGCCGAGAGCATGCAGTGAAATCGGCGGAGGTTGTCAACCAACGCTTTCCGGGACCCTTCGCCTTCCGAAGCACCCGACCCAGCCGGAACACCACCGCCCGCTCGTACTCGCGCAAGATGTTCAGGCACTTGAAGAGCCAAATGAGGAAAAGGAAGATCATCGCAAGCAGCAAAACCACGTTCGCAGGGATAGCCATTTCCTCCTCACGACTTCAGCAAAATCGCCGTCTTGTCTATCGTTATCGGGACCTAAAGAGTAAGGATTATTCATGCGGCAGTGCTGAGTCAGCTTTTCCCGGTAGCTGCAGCGGTTCGGGCTTGCAGCTCGCGTGTTAGATGCGGCACCATGCCCACCATCCGCTCTATGAGCATCAGCTGGCCCCTGTGGTGCATTTCATGTTCTTTGACCGAAAGGATCATTTCGAAACGGCTCTTTGATGATGGGATCACCCCTGCACGCATCTCGACCCGCTCGCCTAGGAAACTCTCCGGGAGTCCTTCGAGCCAACCAGCCCATTGCTCGCCAGAGCTGTGGAGCATCTCAAGCGTCTGATCCTTGCCCCGCTGCACCTTTTCTTCCTTCGCCAAGCGTTGCATCAGCGATGGGAAGTCAAATCCCTCAAGCGAAGATCGGCGGTCCTGGCCGTGAACTTGGTATTGAAAGTTGTACGCCAGCGATATATGCGCCAACAACTCACCGACAGTGCGCGTGCTTGGGGCGGGTCGAAAACCATATTTTTCTTCAGGGAGTTCCTGAGCAATAGTCATCGTATTCTTGCGGACGGTGCGAAAACTCTCGGCTAACTCCTTGGCTCCGTAGTAGTTCAAGCGATCCCCCCTTTGGTCAAACGAGCTGTCCTCTCCAGACGACCGGATTTCCCGAAGTTTAGCACGTGGCTCTGCAAGCGTTAATGCCCAAGCGTTTTGCAGACGTCTGATACAGCTGCCTCTACGGCGACCGTTGCTCGCCTCTCGGCGGAGGACCAGCGAGAGCGAGCGCAGCCGATTCGGAGTCATCAAAGAGTCGGGAGCGTGTGAGAAAGCGCACTCCGTCCGGTGCCTCGACTGAGAATCCGCTTCCGCAGCCTGCCACAACATCGATGATCAGATGCGTGTGCTTCCAGTATTCGAACTGGTCCGCGCCGATGTAAAAACGAGTATCGGCGATCGTGCCTAAGTACACATCACGATCGCCGATCTTGAAATCGCCTCGCGGATAGCACATTGGTGAGCTGCCGTCGCAGCAGCCACCCGACTGGTGAAACACGAGATCCCCGTGTCGCGCTTGGAGCTTGCGGAGCTCTGCAGCTGCGTCCGGCGTGACCGACACGCGCGACACGGGGCATCTCATCGTCGTTCTCAAAAGAAGCCCAGCTTCTTCGGGCTGTAGCTCACAAGCAGATTCTTCGTTTGCTGGTAGTGGTCGAGCATCATCTTGTGATTCTCGCGCCCGATTCCCGAGTGCTTGTAGCCACCAAATGCGGCGTGCGCGGGATACGCGTGAAAACAATTGACCCAGACCCGCCCTGCCTTGATCCCGCGACCCATGCGATAGGCCGTGTTCTGGTCCCGGGTCCACACGCCGGCGCCGAGCCCGTACAGGGTATCGTTCGCGATCGCGAGGGCATCGGACTCGTCTTTGAAAGGGGTGACTGAGACCACCGGCCCGAATATCTCCTCCTGGTACACGCGCATCTTGTCGCTGGTGCCATCGAGCACCGTGGACTCGATGGCACCAGCGACAAGATGCGCGTGTACCAGGAGGAGATATTCGGGCCGGNNCCGGCCCGAATATCTCCTCCTGGAATATCCGCATCCGGTTATTCCCCTCGAAGATCGTGGGCTGCACGTAGTACCCCTCCCGCAATTCGCCGCTGTGTACGCGACGCGCTCCGCCAGTGCGCACGCGGGCTCCTTCTTTCTTTCCGATGTCGATATAGCTGAGGATCTTCTCGAGCTGGTCATTCGAGGCCTGCGCTCCTAACATCGTGCGCGAATCGAGCGGGTCTCCCTCGACAATCGCCTGCGTGCGCGCGGTCGCGCGCTCCATAAACCTGTCATAGATCGACTGCTGCACCAGCGCTCGCGAAGGGCAGGTACAAACCTCGCCTTGATTGAACGCGAACATGACGAATCCTTCGATCGCCTTGTCCAGAAAGTCATCGTCGGCTTCCATGACATCAGCAAAGAAGATGTTCGGCGACTTCCCGCCCAGCTCGAGCGTGACAGGGATCAGGTTCTGTGACGCGTACTGCATGATGAGCCGGCCCGTCGTCGTCTCACCCGTGAATGCCACCTTTCCGACACGTGGGCTCGAGGCGAGTGGTTTGCCGGCCTCGACCCCAAAGCCTTCGACGACATTCACCACACCGCTCGGGATCAGGTCGGCGATCAGCTCCATGAACGC
>PLLD01000045.1 GCA_003141205.1 Gemmatimonadota bacterium | reverse complement strand
CGTAGGTGAAGTAACGGCCCGCGGGCATCGTGTCTACCTGAACCTTTGGCGGCGTTTTCATGTCGATGGTCGGATCGACTTTCACGGTCACCGGCTGGGGTGGCTTGCCCCATTGCGAAAGCGGTGTGATTTTGTAGCCGGCCTGGATCTTATGGACCGCATCATAATCCGGCGGCCCGTCGGTCTTGGTTCGTCCGATGATGATGAGGTAAGGGGTTGGCGNNCTCCAGCCGGGAGAGGCGAACACATCGGTCCACATATCGAGCATCGGCAGGAGAAAGTAGCGCCCATCGGTATCGGGCGAAGAAACCACTACTGGCTCGTTCGTGAGGTCCAGCCATCCGAGAGAATAGAGCGTGTCAAAGTTGATCCGTCCGACGAGCTTGAGGTCGCCGGGCGGATAGGCGGCCGCGCTTGAGAATGTGTTCATCGGCCCCTTCAGCGGCTCTTTGCCGGCCTCGATGTTCGTGGAGGTCAGCCGCGTGACGTCCGTTGAAATGAGCGGATAGAAATACAAATAGGCGTCGACACGGATGGCGTGCCTGGCCGAGCGAGCCCGGGCCGCTGCCGTCGCCGCGGGCGGTGTCGGTGCCGAGCAGCACCTCGGTGTATTGGCCGGCGACACGGAGCGGCCCGGCGATGCGTGGCTGCGCACTGTTGCGGCCGCGCATCCTCGACCCACGATCGCGGACGACGCGAGTGGAGTTCGAGTGTGCGCGGTCATTCTGCTCCGGCGCGCGTGGCCGTCGCCCTGACCGCGCGTTACCTTGGCAAGGGACAACGTTCATGCCGACGTCTCCCCCATCACAGCGCGCAGTGCTGTTCGACCTCGACGGTACGCTCGTCGACACGATCGAGCTTCTCCTCGGTTCGGTCCAGCACGCATTCGAAGGACGCACCGGCCGCGCCCCCTCGAGGCCGGAATGGATCGCCGGGATCGGCACACCGCTCGCCTCCCAGCTCCGTCCCTACACATCCGACGAGGACGATCTCCAGTCCTTGATGGCGGTCTACCGCCGCTACCAGCGGAAACACCACGACCGGCTGACGCAGTGCTACGACGACGTTCTGCCGACGATCGAGCGATTGCACGCGCGCGGGTATCCGATGGCGGTCGTGACGTCGAAGACGAACGACCTGGCGCGGCGGACGCTCGAGCACGTGGGGCTCGCGCCGTTCATGACGGCCGTGATCGGGCTCGAGTCGACGACGGAGCACAAGCCAAAGCCCGAGCCGGTGCGGGCGGCGCTCGCTGCGCTCGACAGACCGGCCGCGGACGCGGTATTCGTCGGGGACTCGCCCCACGACATGGCGGCCGGCAACGCGGCGGGGGTAACCACGATCGCCGCGTTGTGGGGGCCGTTCAGCCGCGACGTGTTGGACCGGGCGGCACCGCGCTACACGCTGGACCAGATGAGCGCGCTCCCCGCGTTACTCGACAGCATGGCCGACGGCACCCGGGGCTGAGCGCCGGCGCGTTCGGACGGCAATTCAAACCCTTCTGCGTCGGTCGCTATCTGACGGTGACACACGCGTGAACTCACTCTGTGACCCCTTTGGCACCGCCTGACATCGAGCCGGCATCGGATCCTGTCTTCGATGCCGGTACCGGACCCGACATCCTGCCCGCGGGCCGGGTGGCGGCGGGGCGCCGCGGTACGGGGGTGACGACCGATGTCGCCCTCGCGATCGCGGGGGACGCGCGGGCTTTCGAACGATTGTATCGCACGCACGTCGACCGGATCTTCGGTCTGTGCGTACGCATGACGGGCGACCGGGTGGCCGCCGAGGAGTTGACCCAGGATGTGTTTGTGCGGGCGTGGGAGAAGCTGCGACTGTTTCGTGGGGACAGTGCGTTCGGCACCTGGCTGCACCGTCTCGCCGTCAACGTGGTGCTCTCGGCGCGGGCCGCGGCGCGCCGGCACGGCAACCGGGAGACGACGGACGATGGCGAGATCGCGGCCCTTGTGGCGCAACCATCGGGACCGCCAGGCGAGCGGGGTGACGTGGCGACGGCGATCGCACGACTCCCACCCGGCGCGCGCCACATCTTCGTGCTCCACGATATCGAGGGGTACCGGCACGACGAGATCGGGGAGATGCTGGGAATCACAGCGGGTGGGAGCAAGGCGCAGCTCCACAGGGCGCGCTATCTGCTCCGGGAGGCGTTGACCCGATGAGCCGGATCGAGGACGACGACAAGGATGTGGAGATGCAGGCCCTCGTGGCGGGATTGGCGCCCGTTCAGCCATCCCGTGATCTGTGGCCCGGCATCGCCGCGCGGATCGCGGCGCAGAAAGGGGAGGCACCGGCCGCCGGTCGCGCGGTCGCGGCCAACAGGGCGCAACGGTCGTGGCGCTGGATGTCGTCGCACGCGTTGGCCGCCGGTGTGGTGCTCTTCTTCGTCGCCACGACGTATGTCGCGACGCGGTGGTCGCTCGGTCCTGGCGTGCCCATGACACTGGCATCCGGGCGCTCCGACGGCGAGGGGGCGCCGAATAACGCGACGCCGGTTGGGATCGCGCAACCGACCGTGCAGCATATCGTCCGCGCGTATCGGCCCGAGCTCGCGGCGATCACCGTGCGCGCGCAGGAGTCTACGGCCACCCAGGTCGCGTGGTCTCACGGGCAGGACACCGAGGGCTCGCAAGCGATCGATACCCTCCTCGGTTTTGCCGCGAGCGGCGGGATCGTCGATCTCGGACTGGTTGCCGGGGAGATCACCGTCACGGGCTGGGAGCGGGCGGAGGCGAAGGTCCACGCCACGAGCGAGGGGCCGCCCATCCACGCGGCGCTCGGCCGCGACAGGATCGCGCTGGACGTGCATCCCCATCACGACGACCGGGATGTGGCGTTCGACCTGACGGTGCCGTACGGAACCCGTGTGATCGCGCACAGCGTGTCCGGCGATGTCCGGATCCGCGATGTGCGGGGAGACCTCGACGGGCGGACGGTCAGTGGCGATGCGGACGTGGCCGGCGCCAGCGCGACGACCCTCGAGAGTGTGTCGGGGGCGCTGCGGGCACACGGTATCGTCGGAAACATTCGGGTGCTCAGCGTCAGCGGTGACGTGGACCTCGACACCGTGCGCGGCGATGTGGACATCGGCACGGTGAGCGGGGACATCGTGGTCCCCGCAGCGTGGTCGCGGGTGGTCCACGTGGAATCGGTGAGTGGCGACGTGACGTACGGCGGCCCGATCGATCCCGCGGGGCGGTATGAGTTCCACTCGCATTCCGGAGACGTCATTCTCCGCCTTCCGGTCCATGCGAGCGCGGCGCTGTCGTTGGATACGTTCAGCGGTTCGGTGGACTCCGACTTCCCGGTTCCCCTCACCGATGCGCGACACGTCGGCCTCGGGCACCACATCGACGTGCTGCTCGGACGGGGTGGCCCCCGCGTCATGATCGAGACCTTCAGCGGGGACATCGCGCTCAAGCGCACCGGCAACTGAGCGCTGGCCCCCCCGAGCGGGGGGTGTGGGAACGCCCCGCTCCGGTGGGGTTATATTTCGGCGTCCCTTTTCATCCTGGGAGTCGGTCCATCATGGGCACGTCGTTTAGAGCGGGAACCGTTCCAACGGGAACCCTGGTCCGAACCGGCGCCGAGCGGGCGACGCTGGTCCGGCGGACCTACGCGCTCGTCTTCTCCGGAATCATCGTCACCATGCTGGGCGCCTTCGTGGCGTTCACGCAGCCGCAGGTGATGGGGTTCGCCGCGCAACACCCATTCATTCTGTTCATCATCGCCTTTGCGCCGTTGTTCATGGCGCAGCGGGCTGCACGTACCTTTCCGGCCAATATCGGCTTCACCTATCTCTACACGTTTCTCATTGGCGTGTGGATCGCGCCGCTGCTCGCGTACTTCGAGCGCAATCAGCCCGGCACCGTCGGAAACGCCGCGCTGCTGACGGGCACGTCGTTCGCCGTGCTCACGGGGTACGCCTTCGTCAGCCGCCGCGACTTCAGCGCGTGGGGCGGCTTCCTCGTCGTCGGGCTCTGGGTCCTGATCGCGACGTCGATCATCTCCCTCTTCTTTCACAGTGCCGCGACCGATCTCTGGCTCGCGAGCGTGACCGTGCTGCTGTTCAGCGGGCTGCTGGTTTTCGACACGTGGCGCCTGCGCAACGTCTACGGCCCGGATGACTACGTTCCGGCCGCGATCAACATCTATCTGGATCTGCTGAACATGTTCCTGGCGATCCTGCGGATCTTCGGCGGCAATCAGCGCCGCTGAAGCAGCCTTTTTATTGCGGGGGCCGCATAGGCCCCCGGTCATTGCGAGGGCCGTGTAGGCCCGAAGCAATCTCCCCCCTCTCGCCTCGGCGGGCGGGGGGTTTTTTCAGGGTCCCCAGATCACGCCGTCGCGAAACTGAGCGACGCGCTGGAGCGGGATCTTCGCGGCGAGCGAGTCAGGGTCCGCCATCTCCGGATTCCGCTCATCGATCGCCACCAGGACGCCGTGCTGCCGGACGAGCCGGTCGTGGAAGCGCCGCAACGTGAGGGCATCGAGCGCGGTCGGTAGATCGCGCGTCGCGCGATGCGCGTGGAAATAGACCGCCGCGGGCCAATTCGTGTAGAGGGTGTACCCGGATCCGTTAGCCCGGACCCAGTCGATCGTATCCGATGTCCGCCACCGCGTTTCGGCGAGATCGTAGCCGTCACTCAGGGCATCCGACACGCGCTCCCGGATCTGCCCGATGCACAGGAGAAGCCAGAGACCACCTGCGAGGCGTCGTCCGGCCCGACCAACAATTGCGGCCAGTGGCGGTGGTCCCCCGAGCGCGGCGCGCTCACGTCGCCAGCCGTGCGCGATGACTTCGATCACGACCAACTCGAGCAACACGATGACCGGCGCAAGGAGTCGCTCATCGAACGGAATCCCGGGATCGGCAAGCGCGCGTGATACCAGGAGCACGGCGATGTAGATCGTCGCCATGAGAGCGGCCGCGGCGATGCCGGCACCCTCACCGCGTATGCGCGACTCTCGGAGCGCCGCACGAGCACCCGCTACGACCGCCGCGACCAGGGCGATGCACAGCGCCCCGGCGAGCAGCACATACCCACGGGGCTCCATCCCGTCCCGAAATCCCGGTATCACGGCGTCGCGGAGCGTCGCGACGCCGGCCTGAATGCTCCGCCACGTTCCGCCGTACACCTGGAATGTGCGGATCGCCTGGCCGCCGCGCGGAACGACCCTGTAGCAGCGATACACCCAAAGCGCGACAAGTGCAGCCGCGGGGGTCCCGGCCATCAGGGCATCCGAGACGCGCCGCCGCCAGGGCGCCCGCGGCATGAGGGGCCACAGAACCGCCGCGCCGGCAACGGCGACGCCGGCGTAGCGCAGCATGATCGCGGCGCCCGCGGCCAACCCCGCGCCGACAACGGCGAGGCGGTACGCGCGCGACCCAAGCGGTTGGCGCCGCTGCTCCAGCATCGCGAACAGGGTCGCCAGCAGGGCGACAAGGAACGGCGGCTCGCTCAGAACCGACATGTACACGCCGAGCACGGCCGGCGTCGCAAACAGCATGACTGCGGCGAGTACCCCGGCCAATACGCCGGCCGTCATCTCGACGATGAGAAATACGAGCGCCGCGGTGGCGAATGCGGAAACGCAGTCGACCAGCCGTCCCGCCTGGATCCCGCGCATTCCGAGTGCGACGGGCGCGGCGATCAGCGTTGAAAATCCGGGAGGGAAGTGGACCAGCGGCTCGGTCGAATCCGCGGCGGCCCAGCTCGCGGTCGGAATACGATAGGCGCCCCGCCCGACGAGTGACTCCGCCGCCCCGAGGTAGGACATCGCGTCCGGGTCCAGGCCAGGCCCGGGCGGCGCTGTCACGACGGCCACGGCGCAGAACGCAGCAGCCCCAAGCACCAGGGCGAGCTGCAGCCGCCGCAACGGCCGGAGCGGTGGTTGCGGATGGGGAGGGGGCGGAGTGTCGTCCATGCGAAGCTGCTTACGGTAGCCGGACCCGACAGCTGGCGCGAGGCCCAGCCTGAGTCACTTGTGGCTTCGGTATTTATTCGGTATCCTCCCTCAGGATGACCCCAGCCACCGCCGATCTGCGCGACCCGCGCCAGATCACCTTCCTACCGCGACCGAGTCGCGTTCTCCCCACGCTCGGCGTCCAGAGCGACATCGCCTACATCGAGCGACCCGCGCGGTCGGCGCTCAACAATCCCGAAGCGACGGGAATGGATTACTGGTCGGTCAACCCGTACATCGGGTGCGCCTTCGGCTGCGCGTATTGCTACGCCCGATACGCGCATCGCTACGCCATGGAGCGCGCGGCGAGCGACACGACGCTGAGCCCGGAGCTCATGCGGGACATGGCGGAGATGCAGCCGTGGCTCGCCTTCGAGCGCCGGATCTTCGTCAAGCGAAACGTCGTGGACGTCCTCCGGCGGGCGCTGCGGACGGGCAGCGCGCGGCACACCGGCTTGGTGCGCGGGGAGGGATTGCTCATCGGCACGGCCACCGATCCCTATCAGCCGGCGGAGCGTCGCTTTCAGCTCACGCGCGGGATCCTGGAGGTGCTCGCCGACCATCCGGGCATGCGGATCGGAATCATCACCAAGAGCCCGCTGATCACGCGCGACATCGATCTGTTGACCCGGATCGCGCGGCACTCTCGGCTCTGCATCCACGTATCACTGATCACAGTCGACCGCGCGCTCGCACGCCGGCTCGAGCCGCGGGCGCCGACCCCTGACGCTCGCCTCCAGGCGCTGGCGCGACTGGCCGACGCCGGGCTCGATGTCGGAGTCAACGTCATGCCGGTGCTCCCGGGGATCACGGACGATCCCGCTGGACTCGACGCGCTCGTACGACGCGTGGTGGCGGCCAAGGCCACGCACGTCAGCTTTGGCGCTCTCCGATTGCAGTCGGCGGCGCGGCTCCGGTATCTCCCTTTCATCGAGGAAGAATTTCCGGATCTCGCGCCGCGCTATCGCGCCACGTACGCGCGATCGGCCAACGTCGGAGACCGGTACCGGGCTGTGCTGCGTCGGTTGGCCGCGCGGATCTGTGCGCGGCACGGAATCCAAATGGGGAACGGCCGGCAGGACGGAGACGCCGTCGAGCCCCCGACGGAGAGTCTACCGGCCGACCAACTCGGCCTTCCCGTGTGACGTCTCCTTGCTCCTCTCTCCCTTCTCCTCACTGCGCTCGCGCTCCAGCGCGAGCGCAGCGATCCCTTCGTCGATGGTGCGCGAGTGGTGCATCGAGCAGAACTTGGGACCGCACATCGCGCAGAACTCGGCGCTCTTGAAGTATTCCGCGGGCAGCGCCTCGTCGTGATATTCGCGCGCCCGCTCCGGATCGAGGGCAAGCCGGAACTGCGCATTCCAATCGAAGGCGTAGCGAGCGCGCGAGAGCGCATCGTCCCGGTCCCGCGCTCCGCGCCGGCCCCGGGCGACATCGGCGGCGTGCGCCGCGATCTTGTACGCGATCACACCCTGGCGCACATCGTCGGCGTTGGGGAGGCCCAGGTGCTCCTTCGGCGTCACGTAGCAGAGCATGTCCGCTCCGTACCATCCGATCATCGCGGCGCCGATCGCGCTCGAGATGTGATCGTAGCCGGGCGCGATGTCGACAACGAGAGGCCCCAGCGTATAGAACGGGGCTTCGTGGCAGACCTCCTTCATCCGGCGGACGTTCATCTCGATCTGGTCCATCGGGACGTGCCCGGGTCCCTCGACCATCACCTGGACGTCGCGCTCCCACGCCCGCCGCGTCAGCTCCCCCAGGGTATCCAGCTCGGCGAACTGCGCACGGTCGCTCGCGTCGTGGAGGCACCCGGGGCGGAGTGAATCGCCGAGCGAGATCGTGACGTCGTATTGCCGCAGGATGTCGAGGACGTCGTCGTAGCGCTCGTAGAGCGGGTTCTGCCGCCTGTGGTGCATCATCCAGACCGCGAGGAGCGAGCCGCCGCGGCTCACGATCCCCGTAAGGCGGCCGTGCACCAGCGGCAGGTGCTCGAACAGGATGCCGGCATGGATGGTCATGTAATCGACCCCCTGCCGGGCCTGATGCTCGATCACCCCGAGGAGATCGTCGGCGGTGAGCTCCTCGAGCTCCTTTCCCATCAGAACGGCCTGGTAGATCGGAACGGTGCCCACGGGGACCGACGAGGCCGCGATGATCGCCTCGCGCACGGGATCGATGTCGCTGCCGGTGGAGAGGTCCATCACCGTGTCGGCGCCGTACTGCACGGCGAGGCGGAGCTTCCCGACCTCTTCGTCGAGGTTCGACGTGACGGCCGACGTGCCGATATTGGCGTTGATCTTGACGCGCGAGACGGCGCCGATCCCCATGGGCTCGAGCGCGCCGGCCAGGTGGTACACGTTGGCCGGAATGACCAGGCGCCCGCGGGCGACTTCGGCCTGCACGACCGCCGGAGCAAGCTCTTCCCGCTCGGCCACGAACTGGATCGCGGGTGTGATCTCGCCGCGCCGCGCGGCCGCCATCTGCGTCATGCGAGAAAGATAGACAGGAGAGAGGACATAAGGAGAGAGATCACCCATGGCCGCTCCCCCGCTCGCTACCGACCCCCACAAGCTGTGTAACTCTCCTCCCTACACTCTCCTCTCTATTCCGCGTCCCACGCGAAGCCGCTGACGAGGCGGCGGAGATGGGTCGGAGGACCGAGACGGAGCACGGCGAGCCCACCGGAGAACGCGGCGTAGCCGCGCATCGCGATGTCGTCCAGCCCATCGCCGTCCGCGTCGAAGGCGGCAATCAGATCGTGCCCGCGAAATCGGTAGTCGTCCACCCGCACGGTCGTGACCCGCCCCAGCGTGTCAAGCAGCACCACGCGCTCGCGAATCCACTCGTTGCTGCCCGCCCGGATATCGACCGCGATGGCGAGCCTCCGTCCTCCGCCAAAGCATCCGGGGATCTGGCTGGAGGCGGAATGCAAAGTCGTCACCAGGCGCGGGAAGGGGGGCACATTGTGCGCACGCAGCCACCCGTCGAGCGAATCGCGCACGATCGCGGCGCGGCCCTCGAGGGTCGCCAACACGCTATCGCGGCGGCAGCTGTCGCGTGGCACGGCGTGGCCTGAATCGCGCACGAAGCCGGCCGGCGAGTCGTACGCCGCGCGCACGGAATCCGCGACGGAATCGATGCGGTACGCCACGGCGACGGGGACCGCGCCCCGGCGCACGAGAGAATCCAGACCCCGTGACGTCGCGAGGGTTGCGACGATGCGTCCGTTCCAGCTGTCGAACCCGCGCACGGTCACATCTTCGGTGCCCCACGGGCCGACGAGCCGCAGCTGCGTGCCGATGGGAAGCGGCGCCAACGCCGCGACGGCGTCGCGATAGGCCGCGTGCCGGCGGGGTTGGGTCCCGACATCGATGTCGACGTGGCCGATGTCGACGAGGAGCCGCTTCGCGCGCGTTGCGGCGAGAAACGCCGTGTCGACGCTCGGGGCGAACACGAGGTATGCCGCGATGGAGTCGGCCAACCGCGACAATGCCGGCGCATCCTGCGCCCCCGCGCTCGGCGGAGCGCACAGAGCCATAGTCCACACCACGCCGAATGCGCCGGCGAGGAGACCGGCGCCGCGCCCAGCGCGGACCAGAGATCGCATCTCCGTCAATAATACCACGCGACTATGCGGTAGCGAGCCCATGGGAAGCCCGGGGCGCGTGCGTGCGCACAGCCGCACGAGTCAGCTAAACAATTACGGGACAAGGCAATACGATGGCGTCGGCGCGCGCAATCGAGTAAATTGACAATGCCGACAATTTCTCTTAGGATTCGACCTCCGAGCGCCCCGGGAGTTGGTCATGAGCACAGCAATTGAGACCCTCGTCAATCGCGAATACCAGTACGGTTTCGTGACGGACATCGAGGCCGACACGATTCCGCGCGGCCTCAACGAGGACGTCGTTCGCGTGATCTCCGCCAAGAAGCAGGAGCCGGCATTCCTGCTCAATTGGCGCCTCAAGGCCTATCGACGCTGGCTCACGATGACGGAGCCACACTGGGCGAACGTCACGTACCCTGCGATCGACTACCAGAACATCATCTACTACTCCGCTCCCAAGAGCGCCAAGCCGCTCGCCAGCCTCGATGATGTCGACCCGGAGCTGCGGCGGACGTACGAGCGCCTCGGCATCTCGCTGACCGAGCAGAAGCGGATCGCGGGCGTGGCCGTGGACGCGATCTTCGACAGCGTCTCGGTCGGGACGACGATGAAGGCGGAGCTCGCGGCGCTGGGGATCATCTTCTGCTCCTTCGGCGAAGCGGTCCGCGAGCATCCGGAGCTGGTCGAGAAGTACCTGGGAACCGTCGTCCCGCACAGCGACAACTTCTTCGCCGCGCTGAACGCCGCCGTCTTCAGCGACGGCTCGTTCTGCTACGTCCCCAAGGGCGTGAAGTGCCCGATGGAGCTGTCGACCTATTTCCGCATCAACAGCGCCGACACGGGGCAGTTCGAGCGGACCCTCCTGATCGCCGATGAGGGCGCGTCGGTCAGCTACCTGGAGGGCTGCACCGCCCCCCGCCGCGACACGAATCAGCTGCACGCGGCCGTCGTGGAGCTGGTGGCGCTCGATCACGCCTCGATCAAATACTCGACGGTCCAGAACTGGTACGCCGGGGACGCCGAGGGGCGCGGCGGCATCTACAACTTCGTGACGAAGCGTGGGAAGGCCGCCGGGGCGCACTCCAAGATCTCGTGGACGCAGGTCGAGACGGGCTCCGCGATCACCTGGAAGTACCCGAGCGTGATCCTGCAGGGCGACCATTCGACTGGCGAGTTCTACTCGGTCGCGGTGGTGAACAACCGGCAGCAGGCCGACACCGGAACGAAGATGATCCACATCGGCAAGAACACGAAGTCGACCATCATCTCGAAGGGGATCTCCGCCGGCCAGGGGAACAACAGCTACCGCGGCAAGGTGAAGGTGCTCCCGCGGGCGGACAACGCGCGGAACTACACGCAGTGCGACTCGATGCTGATCGGCAACCGGTGCGGCGCCCACACCTTTCCCTACATCGAGGTCGAGAACGACAGCGCGACCCTCGAGCACGAGGCGTCGACGTCCAAGATCGGTGAAGACCAGATCTTCTACTGCAAGCAGCGCGGGCTCAAGGCCGAGCACGCGATCTCGCTCATCGTGAGCGGATTTTGCAAGGAGGTCTTTCAGAATCTCCCGATGGAGTTCGCGCTCGAGGCGCAGCAGCTGTTGGGCATCACGCTGGAGGGTAGTGTTGGCTAAGCCCTTGCTCGAAGTCGCGAACCTTCGGGCGAGCGTCGATGGGAAGGAGATCCTCCGGGGGATCTCGCTGTCGGTGTACCCCGGCGAAATCCACGCGGTCATGGGACCGAACGGCTCCGGGAAGAGCACGCTCGCGCAGGTGCTCGCGGGGCATCCCGCGTACCAGGTCACGGGCGGGACGGCCACGTACGAGGGGGAGGATCTCCTCTCCCTCGAGCCCGAGGTGCGCGCCCAGAGGGGGATCTTCCTCGCGTTCCAGTATCCCGTGGAGATCCCGGGCGTGACCAACGCCTATTTCCTGCGCGCCGCCTACAACGAGGTGCGCAAGGCGCGCGGCGAGGAGGAGATCGATCCTCTGGCGTTCCACGAGCTCATGGAAGAGCGCCTCAAGCTGGTGGACATGGACGCCGCGATGCTCGGGCGCTCCGTCAACGCCGGGTTTTCGGGCGGCGAGAAGAAGCGCAACGAGATCCTGCAGATGGCCGTCCTCGAGCCACGGCTCGCGATCCTCGACGAGACGGACTCCGGACTCGACATCGACGCCCTCCGCATCGTGGCGAACGGCATCAACCGCCTGAAGCGCCCGGACAACGCGACGGTCGTCGTGACGCACTATCAGCGCCTGCTCAACTACATCATCCCCGATGTCGTCCACGTCCTCGCGCACGGACGCATCGTGCGGTCGGGGACGAAGGATCTCGCCCTCGAGCTCGAGGCGCGCGGCTACGACTGGCTGACCGACGAAAAGGGCCTCGATGGCGCCGAGGCGAGGGCCGGGGTCGCGGGCGCCGCGTGAGCGTCCAGAGTTACGTCGACGACTGGACCCGCTGGGCGCCGGGCGCCGGGCCGGCGTGGCTTGCCGGAACGCGCCGGTCCGCGATTGACCGCTTCGCCGCCGCGGGCTTCCCCACCCCGCGCCTGGAAGACTGGCACTTCACGAGCGTGTCGCCCATCGCCGAGCGTGCGTTTTCCCCAATGGATGGGCCCGCGAGCGGTGTCGCGCCGGACGACCTCGCGCCCTACGAGTTCGGCGGAGGGGAGCACGGCGATTGGACGCAGCTCGTCTTCGTCAATGGGCGCTACTCCGCGGCGCTGTCCTCGCACGGCTCGCTCCCGCACGGCGCCGAGGTGGCGTCGCTCGACACGGTCCTGACGGACGACGGCGGCGCGGCCCGGGCGCTCGCGGAGCGGCATCTCGGCACGATCGCCCAGACAGCGGATCACGCCTTCACGGCCCTCAATACCGCGTTCGTCGGGCTCGGCGCGCTCGTGTATCTGCCGGCCGACACCGAAGTCGCGCGACCGATCCACCTGCTCTTCGTCACCGATTCTGCCGCGGACGGTGGCGTCACGCATCCCCGCACGCTCGTCGTGCTCGACCGCTTCGCTCGCGCGACGCTCGTCGAGAGCTACGTCTCGCTGAGCGACGCGACGTACCTCACGAACGCGGTAACCGAGATCGCGCTCGCCGACGGTGCGTCGCTGACCCACATCCGGGTGCAACGCGAGAGCGAGCGGGGCTATCATATCGGCACATCGCAGGCGCGCCAGGCCCGGGACAGTCGGTACGTCTCGTTCTCCTTCGTGGCGGGCGCGGCGCTCTCGCGCCAGAACATCTACACGTCCCTCGACGGGGCGGGGGCCGAAGCGACGCTGAACGGCCTGTACATGGCCGACGGCACGCAGCACGTCGACCACCAGACACGCATCGAGCATATCGCGCCCAACTGCGCCAGTCACGAGGTCTACAAGGGCATCCTCGACGGCGAGTCGCACGGCGTATTCAACGGAAAGGTGTACGTGCGTCCCGAGGCGCAGAAGACCGACGGCAAGCAGACGAACAACAACCTGCTGCTCTCCGCCGGCGCGCGCATCGACACGAAGCCGCAACTGGAGATCTTCGCGGACGACGTGAAATGCACGCACGGGGCCACGGTCGGCCGTCTCGATGAATCCGCGCTGTTCTACCTGAAGAGTCGGGGGATCGCGACGCGCGAGGCGCGCACGTTGCTCACGTACGCCTTCGCCGCCGACGTCCTGGAAGGGATCGAGTCGGACGCGGTTCGCGACGGGCTCGAGGGACTGGCACGCGAGCGGTTCCTCGACGTCCCCCAGCTCGCAGCGCCATGAGCCGCCGCACCGACTTCCCCCTCCTCGTCCGCAATCCGGGGATGCACTACCTGGATTCGGCCGCGACGGCGCAGAAGCCCCGCGTCGTGCTGGATGCGCTGCGGACATTCTACGAGACGGCGTACGCGAACCCGCATCGCGGGTCGTACGCGTTGTCGATGCGCGCGACCGACGCGTACCATGCCGCGCGCGAGCGCATCGCGCGCTTCGCCGGTGCGGTCGATTCGACGGGCGTGATCTTCACGCGCGGGACCACCGAGGCGATCAACCTCCTGGCGACGGCGTGGGGACGCGCCGCGGTCGGACCGGGCGACGAGATCGTGGTTACGCGCCTCGAGCATCATTCGAACTTCGTTCCCTGGCAGCAGCTGGCTCTCGCGCAGGGCGCGGCCTTCCGCATCGCGGAGCTGACGCCCGACGGAGACATCGACCTCGATCGCCTCCGCCGGATCGTGACCCCGCGCACCAAGGTCGTGGCGGTCGCGCACGTCTCGAACGTGCTCGGCGCGGAAATACCGCTGCAGGAAATCACCGCGATCGCGCGGGCCGTCGGTGCCCGCATCGTCGTCGACGGAGCCCAGGGTGCGCCGCATATCCCGGTGGCGTTCGACGAGCGGGGCATCGATGCCTACGCCTTCAGCGGACACAAGCTCGGCGGACCCATGGGGATCGGGGTGCTGGTCGCACGCCGCGAGTTCCTCGAGTCGATGCCGCCGTACCAGATGGGGGGCGGGCAGATCGAGTTCGTCAACGACGACCGGACGACCTGGGCCCCGCTCCCGAACAAGTTCGAGGCAGGAACGCCGAACGTGGGCGACGCGGTCGGCCTCGCGGCGGCCGTCGAGTACCTCGACGGGATCGGGATGGCGGAAGTCGCGCGCCACGCACGGGACCTGAGCGCGATCGCGGTCCGCGAGCTGCGCCTCGTCGAGGGCGTCCGCGTGTTCGGGCCGCCCATCACGGCGCGGTGCGGCGTCGTGAGCTTCACGCTCGACGGGGTGCACCCGCACGATCTGGCCACGATCCTCGACCAGGATGGCGTGGCCATTCGCGCCGGGCACCACTGCGCGCAGCCCCTCATGCGCGCGCTGCAGGTCCCCGCGACGGCCCGCGCGTCGTTCGCGATCCACAACGATGCGTCCGACGTCACCGCGCTCGTCGCCGGCGTGCGCAAGGCGCAGGCGATCTTCGGCGGCGTCGGCACACCCGCCCATGCCGCGGCCCGCTGAGCCACCGGAGTCCGGGGCGCTCGAAGCACTGTATCAGGAACAGATCCTCGCGCACTACCGGCGGCCGCACAACAAGGGATCGCTGGACGAGCCGGACGCATCCGCGACCGCGGCCAACCCGCTCTGCGGCGAGGCCATCGCCGTCACCGTCCGGCGGGATGGCGAGCGCATCAGCGAGGTCGCCTTCGCCGGCCAGACGTGCGCGATCTCCCAGGCGTCCGCCTCCATGATGACGGATCTGGCGCGCGGAAAGACGCTGCCGGAGATTGTGGCCCTGACGGGCCGTCTGGCGGAATTGCTGCGCGGTGACCGCGCCGCGGCGGCGGACCCGGCGCTCGGCGATTTGCGTGCCCTTGGCGGCGTCGCCCGCATTCCGGCGCGGATTCCCTGCGCCGTGTTGCCGTGGCGGGCCCTCACCGACGCCCTACTTCAAGAGGTGACCGATGTGGCGTGACTTCAAAACCTTTCTGATCAAGCAGAACGCCCTCGCCCTCGCCATCGCCGTCGTCATCGGCGTCGCGCTCAACGGCGTCGTTCAAGCCATCGTCAACGACCTGATCATGCCGGTCGTGGGCGCGATTACGCCGAAGGGCGAGTGGCAGACGGCGACGGTCGACATCGGCCTCGTGCATCTCAAGCTGGGCGATCTCGCCGGTGCGGTCCTCAACTTCTTCATCATCGGCCTCGTGGCGTGGTGGATCAGCAAGGTCTTCATCAAACCGGGGGAGCCGGCCGCGCCCGCGAAGAATTGCCCCTACTGCAAGATGGCGATCGACCCGGCGGCGACGCGCTGCCCGCATTGCACGAGCGCCCTCACGGCCTGACGGACCGACTCAATCCCCCTCGTCGGCGCCCAGGAACGCGGCGACGCGCGGAGGAGCACCGGGGCCGAAGAGATCGGCCGGGCGTCCGGCGTGCAGCACACGTCCCGCGTCGAGGAGGATCGCGACGTCGCCCAGCCGCCGGGCCTCGGAGAAGTCGTGGGTCACGTGCAGAACGGTCATCCCCCACTCGCGATGGAGCGCCCGGACCTCGCGCCGCACCTGCGAGCGGCGGCGGGGATCGAGCGCGACGAACGGCTCGTCGAGCAGCAGCACGGAGGGTCGCCGCGCGAGCGCCCGGGAGAGTGCGACGAGCTGCTGCTCCCCCCCACTCAGTCCGCGCACGGCGCGGTCCCACAGGCCGTCGGCACCGAAGCGCTCCGCCACCGCGCGCGCCTGGGCCCCGTCGCTCGTCCCATACGTGATGTTCTCGCCGACGCGCAGGTGCGGGAACAGGTAGCTGTGCTGGTAGACGAGGCCGATCCTGCGCTGCTCGGGGGGCACGTGGCGCACGTCGCGCCCGTCGAGCCGCAACGTGCCAGCCGTGAGCGGAAGGACCCCGGAGATCGTCTCGAGCAGCGTCGTCTTGCCGGCGCCCGCCGGACCGATGACGACGCCGTATCCGCCGCGCGGCACGCAGAACGTGATGCCGGAGAGCGCAAAGTCGCCCGCGCGCACGGCGATGTCCGTCGCTTCGATCATCCGCCCAGCTCGCCGGGCACGGCTCCCGCCCGCAGCGCGCGCAACACGGTCAGCGGAACGAGCGCGAGGATCGCGAGCACGGCGGCCACCGGGAGCGCGGCGCGCAGGCCGTAGTTCGTGAAGCGGTCGTAGCTCAGGACGCTCGCGACCTTCGGGTTGTAGGTCAGAATCACGATCGCGCCGAATTCGGCCACCGCGCGCGCCCACATGACGACGGCGGCCGCCGTGAGCCCGCGCAGAGCGAGCGGCACGGTGACGCGGCGAAAGGCGCGGCCGGGCGAATCACCAAGCGTGCGCGCCACGGCCTCGTATCGCGGGTCGACGCGGGCAAAAGCCTCGCGCGCGCCGCTCACGTACAGCGGCGCGGAGACGAACAGCATCGCGGCGATGATCCCCGTCGGGGAGCCCGCGAGCTGCAGCCCCAGAGCCAGCAGCGCATGCCCGAGCGGCGTCTGCCGGCCGAACGTGAGGAGCAGCGCGATCCCGGCCACGGGATGCGGGATCAAGAGCGGAAGATCGAGCACGGCCGCGAGCGCGGCCCGCCCGGGAAACGCCCGCCGGGCCAGGAGGAACGCGAGCGGCGTCCCGCCGATCATGCTGAGCAGCGTCGCGGCCGTCGCGGCGAGGCCCGTGAGCACGAGCGCTCCGCGCAGCTCGGGATCCGTCCCCAACGCGGCGATCCCGCGCGCCCCACCCGAGCCGATGAGGGTCGCCACGGGTCCCACGAGCGCGAGCAGCAGCAGCGACGCGGCCAGCGCCGCGAACATGCGCAACGTGGTGCGGGCGGCGTAGGACGGCAGGTTCCACGGATCGAGGCTGATCGCCGTCGCCTCCGGCGCGTCCAGCGGCACCAGCGTGCCGCGCGCCT
>PLLD01000187.1 GCA_003141205.1 Gemmatimonadota bacterium | reverse complement strand
CGTAGATGCGGCGGGGCGGCGGCGCGCACGACGCGAGTCCCGCCGCCACTCCGAGCAGTACCCCGAGCACCACCAGCTTCTGCATCGTCCGGTTCGCGCGCATCGTCCGACCTCAGCCAAGAGAAACCGATCGCGGCACGCCAACATTAATCCCCCTCGGGCACCGTGTCACGCGGTCGCCGCCCATCGAGAGGGACATATCCGTGACGCGCACGTCCGTTGCGTGCGCCCACCAGCCGCGCTAACGTACCACCCACCGACAATCCCAGTGCGGGCGTGCGCGCCCGCCAGTTTCCCGCGTCCCCGGCGTCATGGCAAAACAAGAAGCGATCGAGCTGGAAGGAACCGTTGCCGAAGTTCTGCCCAATGCGACCTTTCGGGTCGCGCTCGACAACGGTCATGATGTTCTGACGACGCTGGGTGGGAATATGCGCCGCTTCCGGATCCGCGTCCTTGCGGGCGACCGGGTGAAGATCGAGGTCTCGCCATACGACCTGACGCGCGGTCGGATCACCTACCGCCACAAAGCATAAGAGCGTCGCTCCTCTGCGCGGCGCTGGCGGCGGCCGTCCCCGCGGCCGGCCAGTCCCCGCAGGTCGTGCCCGATGCCGTGACCGCACTCGTCCAGGCGGCGCGCTTGGCGGATCGTGCGAATGCGCTGGACAGCGCCCGCGCCTGGTACGCCGCCGCGGCGCGCCAGAGTCCGCTGCTCGCCGACTGGCTTCGCCTCCGGGCCGCCGGCGTCACGACGGATAGCATGCTGCGCGCGGGCGACTACACGACGATCCAATCGCCCGAAGCGCGGGCGCGGATCCCGTGGACCGAGGCGCAGGCGCGCGAGCGCACCGGCGACCCGGGGGGAGCCGCCCGGCTCTATGAAAAGCTCGGCGCGACGGCCGACGCGTTCCGCGCGAGCGCGGCGCTCGCCTCTGCCACGGCCGACAGTGCGGCGAGCGCGGCGGTGCGCGCGCGTCTCTTCGCTTTCGTTGCGGCGCACCCCGGCGCGAGCGACTCGCGCGCCGCCGTGGATCTGGCGGACCGCGTCTTCGCTCCCCTGACGCTGGCCGAGGAGCGGACGGTCGCGCGGAGCGCGGCCATCGTGGGCCCGCTCGCACGGGCGGCCGCGGCGTTCGAGCGGATCCGGAGTGCGGGGCCGGCGACGCCGGGAGCCGAGCTGCTCCCCGCCGATATCCTGAGCTATGGTGGCGTGCTCCTGCGACTCAGGCGGAACGACGATGCGGAGCGCGCCTTCACCGACCTGGCGATGCAGCGCATCCCGCGGGCGACGGCGGCCGAGATTCACGTCGCGCAATTCCAGCGGGCCCGCGCCCGCGTCGTGGGCGGGAACAAGGATGGCGCGCGCCTCCTGCTCCGCGCGCTCGTGCGATCCGCCCCACGCGACACCGTCACGGCCCGCGCGCTCATCCTGCTCGCCGATCTCGCGGCCGATGCCGGAGATGATCGCGGCGCGCGGACCGCTCTCACCGCGGCGGCCCATCGGTTTCCGACGAGCTCCCTGGTGGGCCCCGCGGAATTTCGCGCCGCATTGATTGCATTTCTCTCGGGGGATGCCCGGACGGCGGCGACCGAATGGGATGCGCTGGTGCATCGGCACCCCGGCAGCCCCGAGGCGACCGCGGCGACGTACTGGAGTGGGCGCGCGTGGGCCGCCGCCGCGCGCCCGAGCGTGGCGCGGGATCGCTGGCGCGCCGTGCTGGTGCACGATCCGCTCTCCTACTACGCGATGCTGAGCGCGCGCCGGCTCGGGGCAAAGGGCTCGCTGCCGCCATTTGACGCGGACACGGACGCGGAGCCGCTCCCCCCCTCCCTCGACAGCATCCTCGCGCGCTCGCTCGCATTGCAATCGGTGGGGATGCTGGTCGAGGCGGAATTCGAGATGGCATACGCCATGGCGCATCTTCCCGCGCGCCCAACGACGCTCGAGGCGTTCGGGGCGGCGTTCATCCGGATCGGTGATCCCGCGCGCGCCGTGGTCCTCGGGCGGCGGCTGCTCGACCGCTCCGCCGCCGGGCGCGACACCCTCCGGCGCGACATTCGGCTGTATCGCCTGCTCTACCCGCTCCGGTACGCGGATACGGTGCGCGCGGCGGCGCGCGCGGCCGGCCTGGATCCCGCGCTCGTCGCGGCCGTCATCCGGCAGGAATCGACCTTCAATCCGCGGGCCGTCTCCGTCTCCGGTGCGCGCGGGCTCATGCAGATCATGCCGTCCATCGGCCGCGGGCTGGCCCGCGCCCGCGCGATCCCGGGATCGGATCCCTGGGATCCGACCGTGCTGGATCAGCCGCAGGTGAGCGTCACATTGGGGACGACGCACCTCGCGACCTTTCTCGGGATCGAGGGAGGGAACATCCCTCGCGGGCTTGCCGCGTACAACGCGGGGCCGAGCCGGGTCGCGGAATGGGTGCTGCGTCGCGGGGTGGCGGACGACGAGGTCTTCGTCGAGCGCATCCCGTTCGGCGAGACGCGGGACTACGTCCGCGCCATCCTGCGCGGGCGCGAGATCTACGCGACCGTATACGGGGGAGCGCTGGGGCTCGGCTCGTAGAAGGCCACCGCGCCCGCCGTCCACGCGACCCCCGCGAGCAGCGCGCCCACGACGTCGCTCGGCCAGTGCGCACCGAGGTACACCCGGGACAGTCCGACGGCGGCGATGAGCGCGACCGCCGCCGCGAGAGCCAGGGTGCGGATGCCGCGCGTGGTCCCGCGCGTGAGGAGATCGACGCCGAGCCCGAAGACGAGCACGCTCAGCATGGCGTGGCCGGACGGATAGCTGTACCAGCCCGCGGCGGTGAGCTTGGGCGAGATCCCGATGGGGCGCGGATGGCGGACGATCTCCTTGATGAGGAGCTCGGCGGCCCAGCCGCTGAGGCAGGTGGCCGCGTAGAACCAGGCCGTGGGCCGGCGGCCGCGCGCGCCGAGGTACAGCGCGATACCAAGCGCGATCGGAATGGCGGCGCCCGCCGCGAGGAAGGAGGCGGCTTGAAGAGCGGGGAGAACGAGGGTGGGCGCGGGAAGGGCGCGGGCCAAATGAATGCCGGCGGTGTCGATGGCGGTGAATCTCCCGGTCTCGACCCCGACGGTGACGGCGAGAAAGGCGGCCATCGCGGCGAGCGAACTCGCCAGCGCGACGCGGCGGGGACCTGCTCGCGGCATCCTACCGATAGCCCCAGGCCTGCAGCGCGAAGAGCTCGGCGTACAGCCCCGCGTGCGCGAGGAGCTCTTCGTGCGTGCCCTGCTCGACGATCGTGCCCCCCTCCTCCGGCCCCGCCTCGAGCACGATGATCCGGTCCGCCATGCGGACGGTCGAGAAGCGGTGCGAGATCAGCATCGCCATGCGGCCGCGCATGAGGCCGGAGAAATGCACGAACACGTCGTACTCCGCGCGCGCGTCGAGCGCGGC
>PLLD01000304.1 GCA_003141205.1 Gemmatimonadota bacterium | reverse complement strand
GCATGACCCATGGCATCGCCAACTCCCAGATGCGCGAGGCGGCGATGCCATGGGTCATGCCATCGATCGCCGCCCGGAGAAACCACGGCGTGACGGTCGTGAGCGCGGACGCGGCAACGACGAGAACGAGCCCCAGCACCAGTGTTTTCCGGTGGGGGCGTAGATATGGGAGAAGGGTGTAGAGGGATCGCATCCGATTGGGCGGCGCGATGAGAAAATATAACGCCCGGGGTGCGGCGCTCTGTCAGAGGCGCTCTGTCAGAAGGAGTAGCCGAACCCCAGGTACGGGCTGACGGCGGCGTTGCCGAAGAACGCGCGGTTCGCCGTCGGCACGGCGATCCCCAACCGAAAGCGGAACGGCACGTCGTACTGCAACCCCGTGTCGAGATCGAGCTCTGAGCCGACGGAGGACATCAGTCGGCGCTGGGCATCCTGCGCGGAGCATGCGGGCGGAAGGTTGCCACCGCTCGCGGGACACCAGGCTTCGCCCCCATCTACGAAGGCGGCGAGCGCCACGTGGCTGAGGAACACAGGCAACAAGCGCAGGCCGCGCCCCGGCATCGCGAGCGGCAGCCGGTACTCGACCGACCCGGCGAGGGCTTCCGTGCCGCGCGCCGAGCCGGCGCCGTATCCACGCACGCCGAACGCCCGGGCCTGGTTGCCGACGCTGACACCGGGGACGAGCAACAGCGCCGCGCCATTCGTGCCGCCGGCCGTAAATGTCGACGACGCGTTCGTCCCCTCCCAGCCGGCCGCGAAACGCACGGCGATTACATGATGGGCGAAGCCGGCGAAGGGGAGGGCGCGGTAGGCGTCTGCGATTCCGATGACGCTCGGTACCGCGCCGCCGACGGAGCCGCCGCCGGTCGTCCCGGGCTGCCATTGCTCCTGGGCCGTTGCGGTGAGCGAGACCCCGTTCTCCGGGGAGATGGCCCGATCGGGATATTGAGGATTGGCCCAACTAACGGTGGTGAACAGCGCGGGATAAAACGGATGCGATGAAAAGACGGGGCTCAGAAGCCCGATGATCGGCGCCGGCGTGGTGTGATAGTCCCGAAACTCGAATTGCGCGCCGATCGACCAGGATGCGCTCGTGCGCTCGGTGGGCCGCACGAGGGACTCGGCCACGGACAGTGTCGTCGACCGATGGACCAGGAGGCCGATCGTGTTGCCGTTCTGGTTCGCCACACGCTCGTGGTCCCAGGAGAGCGCGGCGCCCGCGTCGAGCACGGGATTTCCGAAGCCCCGGAACGCGTAGGCGAACGAGACGTCGGGCTCCGAGGGCTCCCGGACGTTGTACAGCGCCTGGAACTCATACGCGTGGCGGGTCACCGCATCCGACGCCGACGTAAACACTCCGAGCTCGAAATAACCCTGGTCCGACGTGCCGGTGACCGGCGTCCAGTACCGCGGGACGAGGCCGCGCCAGGAGTTATATCGATGGGCGGGGGATGTGTCCTGCTCGACAGGGGGGACCTCGATGGGCGCCGTCGGGATGGAGTCGGCGTTGACGGGCGTTGCGGCCGCGAGATCGAGCGGCGCGACCGCGATGTGGTATCCATCGCCCCGATAGGAGGAGACAGCGAGCTCCCGGCCGTCGGGGGAGGGGGCCGGATAGAAGACGCCCGCGCCCGCACCTCCCAGCAAGGCCACGCGCGGGGCGATCCCTGGGCCGTCCAGAGTTGCGACGTACACCTCGGTGCGCCCGGTTCTATCGGACGTGAAGAGGATGTGCTGCCCATCGGCGGTCCAGGCCGGGGAGGTCTCGACGGCTTGCGTGCGCGTCACGACCATGCTGACCACCCCGGTCGTGTCGAGAACGACGATTTCGGAATATCCACCGCGCAGCCATCGGACGGCGGCAATGTGAGTGCCGTCGGGCGCCCACCGGGGCTCGGCCCACTGTGTGTCCGGCGACGAACCGCTCAGGGCGCGGAGCTGCAGGTCGCGCTCCTGCGCCGTGTCGGCCGCGGGACCAAGGAGAACGAGGCGGGTCGACGCGGGCGTGGCCTGCACGGCCACGATCTCGCCGTCCGTGCGCGCGTCGGCGTACGAGAGCCGAGCGCCATGCGTGAGGCGGACCGTGTGTCCCGCGCGCGTGCGGTACAGGTCGGATCGGAGGTTGTATGGCGACGTGTAATCGAGCTGGCTGAAGATCAGACCGTCGGTCACCGGAGTCCCGGGCTCGGCGGCGGCGGGCGCGGAGACGGGAAGCGGCGTCGTGGGTTGGATGTCGTTGCGCCGATCGAGCCGCTCGTCGCGCCCGCCGGTGGTGACGCGGTAGAGGCCGGGAATCTCCCGCTCGTTGTCAGCCACATAGATCAGCGAGCTGGCATCCAGCCAGCGCGGGAAGAGGGCCTGATTGCCGGCGTGCGTGAGCGTTGTGAGCGCCAGCGTCGGCCCTGCGTCGTGCACGGCGGCCATCTGCTGCGCGGAGTCCCGCCATTGCCGCCATGCGTCTTCGAAGCTGATGCCGAAGGCTTTGCGCGACGAGCGATCGAGGAGGTAGGGAATCGTCTGCGCGCTCGAGATCTCCACGAAGCGCGGGATCGTCGCGGGCCCGCGGGTATCGGCGAGATACTGAAACAGGAGGGATCCGTACGCGTAGGCGGCATTGCCATTCGGCCATTGCGGTGCCACGAGGCTCAGCTGATCGAGCCGTGGCAGGTCGGCATCCTCCGCCGCCGCCGCGGCGATGGTGCGGTGTGCGGTGCCGGCGATCCGGCCGAACCCGGTGAGGCGGGACTCATAGTAGACGGCCAGTCCCTCCGTCAGCCACGCGGGGGTGTACAGGTTGGGCATGACGAGCGGGTTGCGTCCCAGAACGTGCTGCGCGACCGACCACCATCCGCGCGCGCGGTCGAGATGGAATACGTGGGTCAGCTCGTGTTGAATGAGGAGGGCGTTCCAATCGCCATAGAACCGCAGCGTCTGCGCGTCGACCGGTGGGTGCGCGTAGAGGATGATGTGATTCGTCGGGAAGGGCGTCGTCGAGCCATTGGAGAAGTCGACGTTGTCGGCCAGCACGACATCGATCGGCTCGCGCGGGGGGACGAGCTCGCGCGCGAGAGCCGCGTATGCCCGTTCCGCGTTGATCGCGGCGCGGCGCGCGGCGACCTCGAGAGGGGGGGTGAAGTGCAGGTGGAAGTGCTCGGTCGTGAGCGTCTCCCAATGTTGGCTGGGATCCACCTGGGCCCGGGCGGGCCGGACGCATCCGAGCGCGAGAACAGCCGCACGGGCGATCGCGCGGACGACCCGCGGCGTCACGCCGGGCCCGGTCGGGTCGCGAGCGATCGAAAGTACGTCTCGAGCCCCTCAGCGATTCCGTCCGCGTACGCCTGTTGGAAGGCGGGCGTTCGGAGCGCCGCCTCCTGCTCGGGAATGATGAGAAACGCGCCTTCGCAGAGAACCGATGGCATCCATGTAGGACGAACGAGGGCGAGATTGCTTGCGAAGATCCCAAGGTCGCGTAAGCCGAGGTGCCGGACCATGGCGGCCTGGACCGCGCGCGCGAGCGCGATCGAATGGGGATGAAAGAAGTACGTGCCGGTGCCTGGTGCCGTGAACGGATTCATGCCGTCCGGCACTGCGTTGAGGTGAACCGAGACGAGGACATCGGCGTTCGCGCGCCGCGCGATGACCGGACGGGACGCGAGCGGCACGGGATCGGCGGTCGTTCGCGTCATGACGACGATCGCGCCTCGCGCGATGAGGGCGTCGCGTAGGGCATTGGCGACGGCGAGCGTGACGACGGGCTCGTAGAGTCCGGTCGGCCCGGTGGTACCGGCCGGAGGATGCCCGGCATCGACGACGATCGTCCGTCCCGCCAGGGGCGCCAGGGAGTCCACCGCCGGGGGCCGCCGAACGCGGAGCACCAGAGCGCTTCCCGTCCAGAGCGGCAGGTAGCCAAAGGGTGGGCTCGAGAGGTGAATCGTGACGCGGGCGCGGTCGCTGGTCTCTTGCGACCAGGTGACGGCGCGCACGAGCGGCTGGCCCGTGGTGTCGGTGACGTATTGGATGGCGTCGGGCGCCGCCTGTGTGCCGTAGAGCGTCAGCACGAGATCGTGCCCATTTTCGTCGACGGCGAAGGGGGGGCGGTCGCCCATCGAGAGCGCGACATCGACCCACCCCGGCGTGGGGGTGACGCGCACGGGTCCGGCGATCCGGTGCAGTGGGTGCGACCGGGCGGGCACGGGAGTGAAGCGGATGCCGCCATTGGCGACCCAGACATCCAGCGTCGAATCCAGCCGTACCCGGGTATAGCCGGGTGCGCGTCCGACGACCTGAACGACCGTCCCCGGCAGGAGAAACCACTTATATGTACCGGCGGGCACCGGGCGGGCGATCACGACGCGATCGGTATCATCCAGCCTCGAGCTCGTGTCGTCGAGGGCGACGAGCCGGCCGCTATCGGGAAAGGCCCGGGGGAGCGCGGTCGTGTCGGCGGCGCTGTCGGCCGGGGTGCGGCCTGGCGGTGGGAGCAGGATCCCGTGGCTGAGACGGACGGTGTCCGCGCCGCGCGCCGCCACGAGATCGTAGCGCGACGATGCGCTGTCGGGGACGGGGAGCCACGCGATAAACGCGCCGTTCGGTTCGACGGGTACGGGAAAGCCATCGATCGTGAGCGTCGCGTCGCCGGTGCCGACCGAGCCAAAGATGAAGTTCGAGTCCCGCGCCGCGATGGTTGCCCCGAGCTTCGGGTAGACCACGGTGAGGGCCAGGGGCCCGGTGACGCCGGGGATGGGGGGCAGCGGGGGCGGGGGCGGGGTCCGGCGGTCGGGGGCGGCGACGCGTTGCGGTGGGGCGGCAGCACGCGGGGCGGGGGCGCACCCTGCAACGCAGGCCCCGGCGGCGGTGGCCAGGACGCGTGCCACTATGTGTCGCATCGCGGCAAAGTTACTATCAAGCGTGAGCGACGTCATCGTCGGCCTCAGCGCACGCACCGATGTGGGGCGTACGCGTGAGCACAATGAGGATGCGTACCTGGTGGCCGACCTGGCCGAGACTCAGGCATTGAGTCCGGTCGACGGCCTGCACCGCGTCGTTGGTCCGCGCGGGCTGTTGCTGATGGTCGCGGACGGAATGGGTGGGGCGGCCGCCGGCGAGATCGCGAGCTCGATGGCAATCGACGCCGTGTTCGCTCACGTGCGCGCGGCGTGGGGTGAGTCGACGAGCTCCGACCCCGCGATCTTCGCGGAGATCCTGAGCGCCGCGACGTCCGTCGCCAACGAGCGGATCTATCAATACGCGGTCGAGCACCCCGCGACGCGCGGGATGGGGACGACGGCGACCGTCGCGGGAATCTGGGGCAACACGCTCGCCGTCGCCCAGGTGGGAGACAGCCGCGCGTATCTCGTGCGGAAGGGGCAGGCGCGCCAGCTCACGAAAGACCAGTCGCTGCTGCAGCGGCTCGTCGATGCGGGGGAGATCACGGCGGCGGAAGCCGAGCGGTCCGAGCGCCGTAACATCATCCTGCAGGCGCTCGGGCCCGAGCCGATGGTGACGGTCGACGTCACGACGCACACGTTGCAACGGGGGGACGCGGTGCTCCTGTGTACCGACGGGTTGACCGGAGTCGTGCGGGCCTCGGAGATCGCGCAGATGGTCGAGGCTGCGCCCGATCCGGCGGCGGCGTGCGTGCAGCTCGTTGCGGGGGCGAATGCGCGCGGGGGGCCGGACAACGTGACGGTTGTCGTCGCGCGGTTCGAGGGTGACGCGCTCCCGGGCACCCCGCCGCGCCCTCTCGTCCTCGGTCCCCTCGTGGTGCCGCGCCGCCGAAACGAGCGCTGGTGGTCGCCCGGCCGCATGTGGCGCGGCGTGCGCGGTCTGTTCAGGGGATAGCGTGGCCGCGCGGCCGGACCGCGCGAGAGTTACGCCGGCGTCAGGACGCCGAGCACGCGAGGGCCTCGGGCACCGGTGGCGCGAGGGACGTTACCGGGTTGACCGTGCAGATGCAGGTAGCCCAGGAGCGCGAAGGCGACCGGTTCCTTCGCGGTGTCGTCGAAATACACGTCGCTGAAGCGGCGTACCGGGGCGGGCGCGAGGGCGCCCGACAACGCCGCAACGAGCGCCGGATTCCGCGTCCCTCCGCCCGACAGGAGGATCTCGGTCAGGGGCTCGGGGATGAATCGGCGATAGGCATCCGAAACGCTTGCCGTGGTGAGGGCCACCGCCGTCGCGACGATGTCGGCCGCGCTCGCGTCGGGGCGGGCGGCGCGGCATCGGGCGATCAGGCCGGCCGCGTAGCTCGCCGAGAAGAGCTCGCGCCCAGTGGACTTGGGGGGTGGCGCCGCGAAATACGGATCCGTGAGCAATGCGTCGACGACGGCGGAGATCGACCGTCCGCTGTGCGCGAGCGCTCCGCCGACGTCGAAGGGAAGCTCAGGGCGCAGCGCGCGCGTCACGGCGTCGATGACGATCATCCCGGGTCCGGTGTCGAAGGCGCGCACGGCATCGAGACGCGCGAAGGGATCCACACCGGCGGGCGCGGGCGGCACGACGGTCACATTGCCGATCCCTCCGATGTTCTGCAGCGCGCGCCGGCCGGTCGGTGAGGCGAAGAGCAGGGCGTCGGCGATCGGTACGAGCGGGGCCCCCTGTCCGCCCGCGGCCACATCGCGGACGCGAAAGCCGCTCACGACGGGCAATGCGAGCCGCTCTGCGATGACGGCGGGCTCCCCGATCTGCCACGTTGCGCGTGCCCCTTCGTGCCACACGGTCTGTCCGTGTGACGCCACGGCGCGGACGCTACGGCGCGGCACCCGGGACTCGGCCAGCACGGCCGCCGCGGCGTCCGCGAGCCATGCGCCCATGTCGAAGTTGAGCCGGCACCACTCGGCCGCCGTCGCACCCGCGCCGATCGCGCGCTCGATGCGATCGCGCTCTGCGGGTCCGTAGGGACGCGTCAGGGCGCCGAGCAGCTCGCAGGTGTACCCCGGGGACGCGCTGGCCGGAGAGGGCGGACCGATCCGCGCCACGGCCGCGGAGACGCCGTCGAGCGAGGTGCCGGACATCAGACCGACAAAGATGTCCGTCGACATCAAGATGTCTGGCGACATCTCAGAGGGGAGACGGGGGAGAGGAGAAAGGAGAGTGGTCGCTACGCGACCGGGGGAGGCGGACCTGGAACGATGCGGCGGATCATGCCTTCGGCATCGTCGAGGCGCTCCTCGGCCTCGTCGCGGGAGATGCCCAGTCGTCGCATGACGATCGCCGTCTTGGCGCTCCCCGCCGCCGCCTCGAGTGCGGTCCGCGCTTCGTCGCGCGAGATCCCGCAGACCTCCGCCACGATGCGCTCGGCACGCGCGGCGAGCTTCGCGTTCGTGGCGCGGAGGTCCACCATCAGATTGCCGTAGGTCTTCCCCTGCCGGATCATCGCTCCCGTCGTGATCATGTTGAGCACGAGCTTGGTCGCGGTTCCCGCCTTGAGTCGGGTCGATCCGGTGACGACTTCCGGTCCCACGATCGGCACGATCGCGAAGTCGACCAGCGCCATGATCTCCGGTGGCGGCGGTGAGGCGGTGACGATCGCCGTGTGGGCACCGAGCACGTGGGCGTGCGAGAGCGCACCGCGTACGTAGGGGGTCGTCGCCGATGCCGCGATGCCGATGACGAAGTCGCGCTCGGACAGTCCGCGCGCGTCGAGATCGTGCCCCCCGTCCTCGGCCCGGTCCTCCGCGCCTTCCTGCGCCCGGGTGAGCGCGGGGGCGCCCCCCGCGATAACGGCCTGCACCAATTCCGGCTCGGTGCCGAATGTCGGGGGGCATTCGGAGGCGTCGAGCACGCCGAGCCGGCCCGAACTGCCGGCGCCGACGTAGAACAGCCGTCCTCCGGCGCGCCATGTGGCGTCCGCCAACTCGATCGCGCGCGCGATGGCGTCGCCGACGGCGGCGACCGCGGCGGGGACGCGTGCGTCCTCGGCGCTCATGAGGTCGACGATCTCACGAGGGCTCGCGAGATCGATCATCGCGGTTCGCGGGTTGCGCCGCTCGGTCAGGCTGAGGTCGGCGGAGTGCGCAGCGTCAGTGTTTGGCTGTCGCGCCATCAGGGTGCGGGCTAAGTTATCGAAAGATGCGCGCGCGTCACAAGGCGAATGTACTCGCCGCGGCTCTCTGTCTCCTGCTCGCGGGCTGCGCGTCGGGTGGAGGGAGCGCGAAAGGGAAACCGGCGGCGCCGGCGCGGGACTCCCGGATCGGTCGCCCTGCAGCGCTGATTCGCGGGCGCGCGATCGCCGCACCCTCGGCGATGGTCGTGAGCAACAGCGACCTCGCATCCGCTGCGGGGGCGGAGATCCTGCAGGACGGGGGGAACGCGGTCGATGCGGCGGTCGCGGTCGGGTTTG
>PLLD01000281.1:36610-37687 GCA_003141205.1 Gemmatimonadota bacterium | reverse complement strand
TCAAGCCGGAGAACATCCTGCTGATTGATGATCAGGCGATGGTGGCCGACTTTGGTATCGCGTGCGCGCTGACCCCAGCGTCCGCCGGCGGGGCGCTCACCGACGCGGGCATCGCCGTGGGGACGCCCCAATACATGAGCCCCGAACAAGCCTCGGCGGAGCGGACGCTGACGGGCCGCACCGATGTGTATTCGCTCGGCGCGGTGCTGTACGAGATGCTGACCGGGGAGCCTCCCTTCACAGGCGCGACCGCACAGACGATCGTGGCCAAGATGATGGCCGGGGAGCCACCGTCGGTCCGGCGGGTGCGTCCCTCCGTCCCGGCGGCGGTCGATGCCGTCATCCAGACAGCCCTCGCGCCCGTCCCCGCCGATCGCTACGCCACCGCGGGAGCCTTCAGCAAAGCCCTCGAGCCATCGTCGCTGCCGGTGACCGGCCGCGCTCAGGCCACGCGTGGTCCGGGTATCGCGCGCAGGCGTGCGGCTCTCGTGGGCGCGTTGCTTCTCGTGGTAGCGGGAATCGTGTTTGCCGCGCGCCGCTTGGGGCTCACGCGCGGTGCCGAGGTAGAGGGATCGCCCATGGCATCCGCCGCGGTGCTCCCGTTCGCCAACATGAGCCCGGGCAAGGATCAGGAGTACTTCAGCGACGGGCTCACCGAGGAGCTCATCACCGCGCTGAGCCAAGTCCCCGGCCTCCGCGTCGCCGCTCGAACGTCGTCGTTCCAGTTCAAGGGCATGAGTGCGGATGTCCGCGAGATCGGCCGAAAGCTCGACGTGGGCACGGTGCTCGAGGGGAGCGTGCGGAGGAGCGGTGACCGGCTCCGCGTCACCGCGCAGCTCGTGAGCGCGAAGAACGGCTATCAGCTCTGGTCGGCATCGTACGACCGAAGCCTTGCCGACGTGTTCACCGTGCAGGAGGACATCGCGCGGGCGATCGTCTCCGCGCTCCGGGTGCGGCTCGGGGCGAGGGCCGATTCGTCGCTCGCCGCGCGGCCGACCAGGGATCTCGCGGCGTACGATCTCTACTTGCAGGGTCGCTTCGCCTGGAACCAGCGGTCCGAGGCGACGCTCCCTCAAG
>PLLD01000281.1:0-36553 GCA_003141205.1 Gemmatimonadota bacterium | reverse complement strand
GCCGCGGCGGAGCGCGCGCTCGCGCTCGACAGCACGCTGGCCGAGGCGTACACCTCACTCGCGTACGGAACGATGCTCAACGAGTGGAACTGGACGCGGGCCGACGCGCTGTTCAAGCGGGCCATCGCCCAGGACCCGGCTTACGCGAACGCGCACCACTGGTATGCCGATTTCCTGACCGGACGTGGGCGCCTCGAGGAGGCGTTGCTGGAGATGCGACGAGCCGCGGAGCTCGATCCCTTGTCCCGGGTCATCGGATCGGAGGTAGGCTGGGTCCTCTATACCATGCACCGGGACGACGAGGCGATCGCCCAGCTCGAGCGCATCCTCCGGCTCGACCCGAACTTCGGGCACAGCTACATGGAGCTCGGGTTCGCTCAGATCGGCAAGGGGCGATACCAGGAGGCAATCATCTCGCTGCAGCACGCGCTCGAACTGGGCGGGAAGTACGCCCACGTCCCGGCGGCTCTCGCCGCGGCCTATGCCGCCTCGGGCAATCGGAAGGCGGCGATCGTGGTGCTGCACGACTTGGAGCAGCGATCAGCGCACGAATATGTGACGCCGTTCGCCTTCGCGATCGTATGCACCGCGCTGGGGCGGAAGACGGAGGCGTTCCGGTGGCTGCACAAGGGCATCGACGAGCGCGACATCTTCCTTCCGGAGAACTTCAACGACCCGCTGCTCGACCCGCTGCGCAGCGATCCGAGGTACCCGGAGCTCGTGCGGCGGATGGGGCTCGGCCCAAACAGGTAGTTGGGGCAGGGCGCCGCGCCTGGAAAGTTGTAGGCGGTGGTACCGCTACTGTGCGCCGCGTGGTGACGACGAGCTGCACGGCGAGCCCGTGCCAGGGCAGATCGGCGAGCGTGCGGGTGTAGCGGCTGTGGGCCCGCACCGCCCGCGTGCCGCAGCACGGACACAGCGCCTCCGGGCGGCGGGTCGTCGCTACGACGGTGATGCCGCGATCGTCCACGGCGAGGTGCGACAGGTGCAATTCTGCCGGGGCGGGCAGCAGCGGTGTCGTGTTCAGACCGGCCTCCAAGATGGGCGCCGCGCACGAATCTACACCTGGACCCCATCACCAAAAGTGCGGAAGAACCCATAATCACTGACGTACGACACAACGTGCTACGCGCACGTTCCGGCACGCATGAATCACTAATGAATGGGGAATACGACGCGCGTAACGTCCGCTAGATCCTATAATCAGCCCGCGCGGTAGACTAGGAAGAGGTGAGGAGTCGTGGCGATTAGCGGTACACCATGAGTTGGTGCGTGCGCAAGTTGAACCCCACCACCCTCAGTCTATTCAGAAATGCAAAGCCCAAGACGTCCGCACCATCTGCCCCCCCGGTATCGACTAAGGTGCCGACCGAGTCGCCCGTGTGCGCCGCTACGCCCCACCAATGCTCGTTCACGGGCAGGAGTGGCATCGTATACGCGGGGGTGTAGGCGGGGACCGCCGCCAGCCGCCGGCCCGCCGTGTCGAGCCGAATCAGGATGAGGCGCTGGTGCACATAGTCGATGATCGTCTCGAAGGGCTCCATCGCAGGGAGCCCGAACGTCCCGAGTTCGTGTCCCACAAAGCGCATGATATTCCCATTGGTAGGGTACGGCACCGGCGGCCCGACATCGGTCGTGTCGAGATGCTGGAGCAGCGTGCCAATGTGCATCGTGTGCACGGTGACAAACCCCTCCTGGGGCGGGCCCCCCGCCGCGACCGTATCGATGCCGCCTGTGGCGCTGGGCCGCAGATACTCCGGATTCAGCCAGAAGCGGGGCGAACCCGTATCGAGGCTGAACGTCCCCCGGCGTCCGTCCAGTTCCGCCTGGAAATAGATCCAGCCTAAGCTTGTGTCGGGCTGGTAGAGCTGGAACGGGACCACGGTCACCACATCCGGCAGGTCCGGGATGCCGGGCCCCGCGGCCGAGACCGGGCGCTGACCGGCCCCAGTTGTACGCTGCCCCGCCAGGGGTGCGGGTGCCGGCGTCGTGGCCACGGACGCGCAGGCGCTGGCGACGGTCAGGAGCGCACCGCCGAGGATCGTGCGGCTGACGACCCAACTATGGGCACCCGTCGCAGGGACCCCCCGCGGCCGTGCTGACGCCATTGACTTCCCCCTCGTAGTCATCCCACCCCGCGCGATTGACGATTTGTCACGCGCCGATCCTCCACTGACCACGTTGACTCCGCTAACGTCTTGACTATCATTGGAATGCACGGGCACCGTCTGCCGCAGCGCACCAGCGCCGCGGCGCCCTCGAACACGGAGTGTACGATGCGCCGTCTCACGATTGCGTGCTGCTGCTACGCGACCCTTCTTTGCGCCTGCCAGAAGTCCGAACCTGCCGCCCACCCGGACTCGACCGCGGTCGCCGCCGCACCTCCCGCTGCCGCCCCGGCGCCGCCGCCCCCACCCGCCCTGTCGCTCAGCGACCTGGCCGGCAAGTGGAACATGCGCACTATGAATGCGGCGGGGGACAGCACCCTCGTCTCCTACGTGCTGAACGCGACCTCTACCCCGACGGGCTGGACTCTCAACTTTCCCAAACGAGCGCCCGTACCGGTACACGTCGTCGTTGCGGGTGACAGCCTCGTCATGGATGCCGGGCCGTACCAAAGTGTGCTGCGAAAGAACCTCATGGTCACGACGCATAGTGTGAGCCGTCTCCAGGACGGCAAGCTGGCGGGCGCGACCGTCGCACACTATGCGACGAAGAGCGCGGACTCGGTGAGGAGTCTTCGGACCGAAGGCACGCGCGCGCCGTAAAGGACCGATTACACCGCTTCCGCTAACGATGTGAAGTTGAAGTCCTGGACCATCATCGGCGGCACGATGATGGGGCGGCGAGGCCACGCGGTCGAATCGCCAAAGGATTCGTCCGCGGCGGGCGGAGTGTAGCCAAACGCGGCGCGAACCGGGACACCTAGAGAAAGAATGTTGTTGAGGAAGAACCAGGGCGAGTCGCGGAACCGAAAGTTCTTGACCGGTTGGACGATTTTGCCCTGCCTGACCAGGAAGCACCCGTCGCGCGTGACACCGGTCACCGTTCCCTTGGACGCGTCGCTGAGCTCGAGATTCGAGACGCGATTGACAAGGATCCCTTCCTGGCACGCGGCGATCATGCTCTCGATCGATGCCGATCCCCCACTCATCCGGAACGACCAGGGGTCGCCCGCATAGCGCTGACCCGTCTCCATGGCGTACCACGGGCTGTACGCCAGATTCGTGAGTACCCCGTTCTCCACCCACGTCATCTTGGGCTCCGGCATGCCACCGGCAAAGTCCGGGCGATACCCGCCATCCGCATCCGCCGGATCCGACGACATGCTCAGCCGCCGATCGAACACACGCAGCCCACGCTTGCTCCCGGTCGGATGCATGGAAAACGGGGTTCCGCCGCTATCGGTCTGGATCGCGTCGAATGCCGACGTCATGAGATGCACGAGTTGCACGACCGCCAGCGGAGTCAGAATCGCCACATGACGCCCCGGCTCGACCGCTTTGGGGTTCGCTCCCCGTTGCGCGATGTCGACCGCCGTCGCCGCAACCACGTGCGCCTCGACCTTCCCCCAGTCGCGGTTGGCCTGCCCATGCCAGCCGGATGACGTGCCATCCGCCGTCCGCGCGGTCATCGTGCATTCGCAATCCGTCTCGCGATAGTAACTCTCCAGTCCATCCTTATTCATGACCGCCGCGCACCGTGCCATAACACCCACGAACCCCGCCGCCACCAATCCCGCCGACCGCACCACGTCGATCATGTCCGACGCCGCCGTCGTCCTTTCCCGCAGCGCCGCGACGCTCGCATCCCGCCATAGGTCGACCGGCAGGTATTGCTACGGCCCCCGAGGAATATTGAGGAGACTGCGCAGGGGGCCGGTCAGAGCGCGCGCCGCACCCTCAGCCCGGACGACCGCCCCCTTGAGCATCGCGTCATCGACCTGATTCGTCACCATCGATACGGTGCCCTTCTGTCCGTATCCGGTCGTGACGGTGATGCGGAGCTCGTCGCCATCATCACCGGTGCGTGTCCGATCGCCAGCGATGCGCGTGATCTGCCGGGTCGTGTGAACGAGTTCCATGCTGACGATATCCGCAGACGTCATGCCCAACGCCTTCTGCCCGAGCTCGTGCGCCTGCGCGCGCGTCAGGACCGGCTCGTCGCTCGATGCGGACGTCCGAGATAGACGCACGTCTAGATCGCTCCACCGATCTCAACCACCCTGACCTCTGTGAACAGCCCAGCCGGAGCCGTCGTGTGATACGGCGCGCCGTGCCAGGGCACGCCCTTGTAGCTCTCCCCTGTCGCGTGAGCCACCGTGCTCGCATCTCCGACAGCCGCAAGGGTCTTGAGGAACGGCAGTGTGCTCCATTCCAGTCCAACATTCCTGACCCGCCGAACCACGCGCCCCTTCTCCACCTGAAGGATGAGCGCACCGCCGAACGCATCCACATTGCCGGTCGTGAGCTGCTGATCGGTCGATATCTGATATCCGCCGCGAACGAGAAGTCCTCGCGGGATGCCGCGAATCAGGTCGTCGATCGTCGCCGCCGCCCTCGCGTGCGTTACCGTGAGATGCCCACAACGGATCTGCACGGCCTGGTCACACGCAGTCGCAACCGCCCTCCCGCGCGACGCAACGGGCCGGCTCTGCCGATGGTACCACGGCTGCAACGTCGACGCCGCCTGCCGGGACGTCTCGTAATCGACCAGCGCCCCCCCCTTAATCACGGGGCCCGTCTCCGGCTCGACCCCTTCGTCATCCCACTTCGCGCTCGTCACGCTGGGCAGTGCGCGATCGGTGCTCACATTCAGCACGGGCGAGAAAACCGGCGTTCCAACGATGCTAGCGGGCGGGGCCAAATAGCTCGTCCCCGACGCGTCCGCCTCCTCCCCCAGAGCGCGATCGAGCTCCAGTGCCCGGCCGACAGTACTGAAAAGCAGAGACCCAAACGTCATCCCGTCCAGGACGACGGGATACCGCCCGACATCGAGGGTCCGCGCCTCGAGACTTGCCATCCGCCGAACATCCTCCGCGGTCGCCTTTATCTCTTCATGAATCGACTCGCGCGCCATCGCCTCGTACCCGCCCGCCATCGCGTAGAACGACGGAACTTTTATCTCGACAGTCTCCCCCCCCATCATGCGCGTCCCCGAAATGTCGAAGTCCGGATCGATGCGACCGAAGTGCTGAGTGATGAGCGATCCCTCCGTCGATGCGAAAACCCTCACCTCCCTCTGCCACGCCACGCTCGGCCGGCTGTCGAGCCCCCGCACCCCCGCCATCGTGTCCAGCCAGGATTGGATCAGCGCCATCTGCTCGTGCAGGGGAACCGCGAACGGGTCGATCACCATCGGCGTGCGCCATTCACCGGTGACGGCACCCGCCGGGGCATACTCCGCCCCGGCCGATGTCGCGCCGGCCCCGTTCTTCCCCTGCGCCGCCGCGCCGCGGGCTGCGGTCGCAACGGCATCCGCGCTTGCCACGTCGCCGTGAACGAAGCCCCATCGGCCACCGACCAACGCACGGATTCCGAACCCGAACAACACATCCCCCGCTGCCCAGAACCCGAGGGCCCCTCCGGTCTTTCCAAGAGAGAAGCGTTGGGACGCACCCACTCGAACATCGGCGTATGTCGCTCCGGCACTCCGCGCGGCGTCGATCGCCGCCGTCGCCAGCGCCCGCAACCCGGCCGCGTCCATCGGATCCGGCATGAGCGCGTTGGGGGCAATCCCGGTGGCCAGCTCCGCCGCCGACAGACGGCGCGCTCCGATCGCAATACCCGCCACCGCCAGCGACGCAGCTGAGACGAACGCTCGGCGCGAGCAACCCCGTGCCGCGCTCCCCGTAGAGAGCTGACTGTGGCCCGCCGCCCCTTCGACCCCGCCCGACACCGGTCTCATCGCGCGGAACGTGGCGCGGTGCCCGTCCCCTCCGCCTCGATCTGCGTCACGAACTGGGCGATGTCATCCTCCTGGTCGCGCCCGGCGGTGAAGAAGCGGCGCACGCGCCCTCGCGCGTCGACGACGACCACGCCGAATCCGCCGGGCATATGATAGGCAGCGAGGGTGGGATTCTGCGGAGGCAGCATGCCGCCCTGCAGCGTCTGCTCCTTGGGTCTGGCCCAAATGGCGACCGGGAAGCTCAGCCGAAGATCCTGCGCGAAGAAATGCTGCCATCGTTGGATCTCGACGTCGGGGTCGACGAACTGCTCGCCCCAATGGCCGCTCGCGCTGGTAATTCCGATGACTTGGACGGCGGGGCCCAGGCGCCGCTGCAGACGTTCCAGGCTTAGTTGCCCCGCCAGGATCGACGGCGCGCCCAGTGGGAAGAAATCGAGGAGGTAGACCCGCCCGTCATCAACCCGTTGGTCGTGCGGGCCGGCATCGGTCCCGTTGATCCACGTGGTTCCCCTAACCGGAGCGCCAGGCTGCCCGATCGAGAAAACAAACGCGCTGTCCGCCTGCACCATCCGAATCATCCGCTGCCCCGGCCATAGCGTCCCCGAATCGAGCTGAATTCGGTCGGGCGCGGGATGCGCCATCGCAACGATCAAGGAATCCACGGCGTGCATTCGGCTGCGTCCGTCCGCCATTCCCGGCGTCCCGAGAAGGATGTCCGCGACCCGCAAATACAATCCCCCGTTCATCCCAAGGATATGCTCCTCGAAGGGAAGGTCCGGCAGCAGCGCATAAGCGCCGAGTGCGTGAGCCAGAGCCTCGGGGCGCCGGCCAAGCTCGTAGTACACGGCCGAGAGTTGGTCGCGGGCGGCGAACTGCCACGCGTCGCCCGGGACGCCAAGTGCCACGAGCTGGGCCAGATACCGCTCTGCTACGGATAGCCACTGCGGGTGCTCGCGATCGGCAAAGGCGATTGCGCCAGCGCTCAACGCAAAGGCCCGGTCCTCCACCGACAACCCCGGCGTCGCGAGGCGCTGCGCGAGCTCCTTTTGTGCGAGCGCATCCTGCTCGCCCATCACCGCCAGCTGGCCGTATGGCGTGAGCTGGAGCCCATGGACCGGTTTCGCCGCCACGGAATCGAGCCACACCCGCGCGCGCGCTACCGTCGCCGCGCGCAGCGCATCCTTCGGATAAAGAGTGTCTGCGGGCGCGATCGCATCGCGACCGTCCTCGGCCGCGAGCTCCACATCGACCCGCAACTCGTCCGGCGTGCCGAGGGCCGCTGGACTGTGCCGGTGCCCGGTGCTATCCAGCTGATCCACTGGAATGGGGGCGAGCTGGGCGCGCGCCGCCGCCGCCGACCCCGCAGTCCAGGCGCTCCAGCAAATGAGCGTCCAAACACGTGCGGCCGATCTCATCTAAAGTACCTCATCGTCACGCGACGGTCGTCGACGCGAGGCATCCCTTGTAACTGGGGTTGGTGATCGTGACCCCGCCCGCCGGCGTCGGTAGGGTCAGATCCACGTCCGCTCCGTAATGCGGCACCGGTACGGGGAGAAACGGGTTATTGCCGTTCGCGTAGGGCCCCGACGGAAATACCGTGCTCTGATCTCGTCCATACTGCCGAACCAGCCGCCGGAGATCTCCGAGCCGTGTCCCCGTCCCAAATAGCCAGAACGCTCGCTCGCGGAACATGAGACTCACGCGGCCGCTATCCGTCCCGGGATCCGCCAACGGCACGAGGGCGCTGTCCAGGCCGAGGTAAGTACTGGGCCCGGCCGCCCGCAACGCGTTCACGTCCGCAAGCCATGTGGAAGCGCTCGTCTGCAGCGCGGCTTCGGCGACGATCAGACCGGCCTCGACTCCGGTGGCAAGGGGGATGGAGGACAGATTCGCCTCGAACTTCGCCGGCAGATACCACGTGCCGCCATCGGCCGTCAGCATCGAGCTATCGATGGCCAGACGGGGGTCGTGTGCCGAGATGAAATTCAGTCCATTGATCCCTTCGCCATCCGCGATGTTGAAGGCCGCGTTGAAATTGTTCTGTATCGCCTGTGCGTAGAGATTCTCGATGAAGGGAGCCGTCGTGTTGCTCTGCTCGAGCGTCGCGGCATACACGAAGCTTATCGGCACTCCTGCCACCGCCATCGCCGCCGCCCCATACTGGCCACGGTCCATGAGGGTCCGGCCGAGCCCCACGCTGGCAAGTCCCACCACGGAGTCGCTTCCGGTGGCCGCCGCGACGGCGGAGTCGAAATGGGCCTGGGCGAGTCCGAGCAGGGAGTCCGTCGTGAGGGGCGTCCCATACTGCACGCCGCCCCCCGGCACCAGCCCATCGAGCGGCGTGCCTGCGCAATACGACTCGGCGATGAGCAGCTCTGCATACCCGAGAAGCGCGTACGCCTCACCGACCTTCGATCGCCCGCTCGCCGGCTCGTATTTCTCGAGTAGCGGAAGCGCCAACGCGAGCGCCGACCGCGCCTGGAGCAACTTCACCCAGGGGGCATCGCCCGGCTCGGCAAAGCCCCGGCTCGCGGCCGTCATCCGGGCGTCGACATTCGCATACGAGCCGAGGTCCGAGAAGCCGCTAAAGGTGAACTCGTCCGACAGCAGGCCGGTGTTGCCCAACACGCCGTCGCTCAGGCTACCGTCGGCCCCGTCGAATAGCTGCAATTTCGCGCCATTGAGCGCGCTCTCCGCGCCGTTTTGATTTTGCAGCGCGCTGCTCGCGACGACCCCGTCGGGTGCCGGTACGCTCAAGACATCGCTCGGGCGGCACCCAAACGCGACGCCCAGCGTCAGGACGCCTACCGCTAGGACGACTATCCGCGGGCGCATCACAGTCCCAGGTTGAGCCGAAGTACCCAGTACCGCGCCAAGGGCACCGCGCCTGCGTCCGAGCGCACGTCATTGTTGACCACGGCCCCACCCGTCGTTTGCGAGAGCTGGACGTTGGATCCCTCGGAGTTGCTCACCTCCGGATCGATGCCGCTATAGCGGGTCCATAGCGCGAGGTTCCGCACCGCGCCGGTCACGCTGAGATTCTGCAGCCGCAGTTTGCGCGTTAGGGAGTGCGGTACGGTGTAGGTCACCGATACCTCCCGGACCCGCACGAACGACCCATCCTCTACGTCCAGCGCCGGAGCCGCCCCGATGTTGTTGGAGATGGCTCGGGCCTGCAGCCACAACGGCGCCGTGGGATTGTTCGTCCCGGGCGAATTCCCGGAACCATCCATGATCCCCCCGACTGTGTTCGCGATCCTATAGCCGCCGCGATAGTCGACAAGGCTCGCGACCGCGAGAGCCCCCCTCCAGAGCCCCAGGTGCGTCGAGATGGAGACCTCCTGCGTGGGAAGACTCGACCCGGAGTATTCGGCGGAATCGCCTACGGTGAGCTCGTTCGGCTCGATGATCCCATCGTGGTTCGCATCCGTGTATGTCGAGGGCTGCGCCCAGATCCCGTACAGGGGGAAAGCCACCGCCTGCCGGAATTGTACCGCGAACGTGTTCACCGTTTGCGCGATCACGCCGGGAGCCAGGGAGATCAGCACGTTGTGGTTCACAGAGGCGTTCAGCCCGACCTCCCAGGTGACCGAGCGGGACTCTACCACGCCCACCGTCAAGCTCCCTTCGAGCCCCGTATTCCGCACTTCGCCGATGTTCTCCTGATACGTGTAGTCCCCCAGCGTCCCGCCCAGATCGACGTTCACCAATGCGTCGTGGGTGGATTTGGAGTAGCCTGTGAGTGCCAGGCTGACGCGGTTCCCCCATCCACCGACGTCCACTCCGCCCTCGAATTCCTCGGAGCGCTCGGGCCGAAGGTTCGGGTTTCCCGGCCAGCTCACCAGGCTCGCAGGCACCGAGCTTCCGCCACTGCCGACCGGCGCGACGATCGGCCCATACAATTGCAGCGCCGCCCCATTCATTGGTTGCACACCCGATTCGCCGAAGGCGCCGCGCACGCGGATGGTCGTACGGCCGCCGTCGAGGGCGAGCCACGATACGCTGGCCTTGGGATACGCAGCGGTGGCATAGGCCCCTCCGAAGCCACTGGCCGCATCGATCCGGAGCGCTCCGGTCACGAAGAGCCGATCGGCGACGCTCAGCTCCTCCTCCCCGTACCCACCCAGCGTGGCCTGCCGCGTCCCGATCTGCGTTACGAGGGGGCCGGTCGCGCCATTCAGGGTGAGGTTCGTGGCGGTGATATTTCGCGAGTAGGCGGTTTGCCCGGCGACCCGCGTGTCGACCATCTGGAGTCCACCCGATGTCACGGCGCGGAGCCCGCGCGAGAGAGATGCCGTCACCGTGCCCCGTAGATCCACCGAGTACACATCCGTCGTCACATCGGCGATACCCAGCGACGGCGGTGAGTACTCATATGCGCTGTTGGCGAGGGGGTAGTCGAGCGATTGACTCGATTGCGACCCATGATCGAGGCCTACGGTCGCGTGTCCGACAAACCAGCCCGTCGGCCGCCAGTTCGCCGTGAGACCGCCGGTCACACGGTCGCTGTTCTGCGATCCGATCTCCGACAGCTGCGACAGCGGCGTGAGTGAGGCGGACGATCCGCCGTAGTATCCATACCCGTAGTAATGCGCGGCGTCGCTCAGGGCGGGCGCGTTGAAGACGCCGGCGTACAGCGTCGACGCATTCGGCGTCTCCTTGAACGTCGCGAGATAACTGGCCGCCGCCGTCAGGTCCGCCGTCGGTCCGAGCTTGATCGACGTGTTGGCGCGTACCGACCGCTGTTGCTCGCTATTGGGGGCGAACGCCGCGTTCGGTAACCCCAGCCCCGCCGTGTCGGCTACCTCCTTGAAGACCGCCGGCATCTGGATCACCCCGGTCTCGTTCGACAGGCCGCCGGAGACGAAGTACCGGACGGCATCCGATCCACCGCTCACCGACAGGTCGTATTTCCCTCGATTCCCGGTGCCGAAGATCGATGTCGCGGCATGGTTCAACGGGTTCCACCGGGTCACGCTGTCGACAATGCAGTTGCCCGCTGATGAGCCGAACGCGAGCTGGGGATAGGGGGCGCTCAGCTGGCAATCGACCGCGGTATTCGTCCCATCCGTCGTGTGGCCCCAGCTATAGTAGCCGGTCGCGAAGCGCTGAGGGATGCCGCTCTCCGTCTGCTCCGCCGACGCTCGCCATTGCGGTGCGCCCGTCGCTCCGTGCTTCGTCGTAATGACAATGACGCCATTCGCCGCATCGGTCCCGTACTCCGTGCTTGCGGACGGCCCCTTCAGGATATCGACCGTCTGGATGTCGCTGAAATCGATGTCGTTGAGACGGCTGGGCGTCGGGTGGCTCCCGCCCAATGCATATACCGCGAGATCCCCCCCGGCCGAATTATCCTGGCGCACGCCGTCGACGATCAGAATGGGGTCGTTCTGCAGGACGAGGCTCGAGAGCCCCTCAATACGTATCGCTTCGCCGGATCCGGTCAATCCGCTCGTCTCGAGCACCGTAACGCCCGGCGCCCGGGAGGAGATCAGGTCCGTTAAGCTCGTAATCGGCGCCGTCGGCGCGATCGAGTCGGCATTGATCACCGATATGTCGTTCCCGACCTGATAGCGTCTTTGTTCACCGACGGCCGTCGTCACGACTTCGTCGAGCCGCGTCGGCGCCCCCACCAGGGCGAAGTCAAGCGTGGCGACCTGATCGCCCGCGACGGTGATCTCCTTCGTGAGCGGCTGATATCCCACGCGCCGGGCGGTGATACGATAGGTCCCCGCTGCAACGCCCGCGATCGTGTACTTCCCGGCCGTGTTAGCCGTAGTGCGGAGCGCCGTCCCCTCGACCCGAACCGACACGTCAGACAGCGGCGACTTGAGCGCCCCGTCGGTCACGTGGCCGGCGATCGTCGCCGCGCCCTGTCGAGCCGCATACCGCGACGGAACGGCAGCACGGGGAATAAGGGTCGCGACTCCGTTGGGAGTGAGCTGCACGTCGAGCCCGGCTCCCACCAGGAGCTCCGTCAATGCGGCAACCGCCGTAATCCGGTCCGCATGTAACGACACCCGCGTGCCCAGCGCCGCCAGCTCCCAGCTCGCCACGAACGTGATCCCGGTCTGCTTCGTGACCGCATCGAGCGCAGCATGCAACGGCACGGCATCGAAATCGAGCGTCACCCGACGCTGCAGGATCGGCGCCCCGCTCACATCCACCGGGGCCGTTCCGCCCTCCGGAACGGAGAGAAACTTCGGCGGAACAGCCGCAACCTGCATGGTCTGAGCGACCACAGGCACGGGGGGGCTACTGACCACCAACGCCAGACACAACGCCAGGTGAGCGCGACGCAGCACGCTGATTCTCCCCTACTCGTGAGTCGGATGCATCGAGCGCAATACGATGGTCGTCCCCGACCGCTCGTATCGCGCGCCCAACGCAACCGCCAATTGATCGGCCAGCTCCTGCACGGATTCCGGAGGGAACCGCGCGGCGAGATGCTGCTTCGCTACGGCGGAATCGGCCGCGACGAACGTCACGCCGTACCAGCGGGACAGCGAGCGCAACGCCTCAGGCACCGGAGCGTCGACGAACACCAATTCGCCGTGCGCCCAAGCCACCATCGCCGTGACATCCGCACCGTGCGTCACCCCGATCGTCGTGTCCACGATCGCCACGTCACCGGCGCGCAGCACGGGCGGCATCCTCGTCGCCCCTCGGTCGCGATCGGCCCCCCGCGCCACCGCGACCATCCCTTCCACCACCGCAATCCGCGTGGAAGCATCCTCCCCGAACGCGCGCACATCGAATTGCGTCCCGATGTCCGTTATCACTGCGGTGCCGGCGCGCACCGAGAATGGATGCCGGTCGTCATGCACGACCGCAAAAAGCGCCTCGCCATCGAGTCGCACGGCACGATTCCCGGCCGCGTAATCGGCGGCAACCGAGAGCCGACTCGCCGGCGCCAACGTGAATTCCGTGCCGTCCGGCAACGTGACGGATTCGCGCTGTCCAGCGACGGTGGTATACTCGCGCCATTCCGTGCGACCGCGATGCGACGCGCGGAACACCGTGATCGACAATGCCGCCGCACACACGACTCCCGCCACGCGGACCGCGCGCCACCACGTCCGCGTGGCGGAGTCCGGGCGGGTCGAGACCGGCCCCCGGTCGAGACCGACACCCATATCCTGCCGCATTCGCGACCACGCGCCCGCAACGGTTGCCGCCGGCAGTGCGGGATCCTGCGGCCGGCCGCCGCGGCGGAGCGATTCGAGCAACCCGGCTCGCTCCCCAGCCGGATCTACGCGCAGCCAGCCGTGCACGACGGCCTGCTCCGCGCGCGTCGCGTCCCCCGCCAAAAAACGGAGGAGCAGCGCAATATCCGTGACGTGTGGCTCGGGCGTGTCGGGAGGCATCCGTCCGTTCGACACGCTACACGCAATATCTACGACGCCGGGTTGCTCCCCACGGACGCCTTGGCCGCGACCGTCCTAGCGGACCATGCCTTCCAGCGACCGGCGCAACGCTTGCACGGCCCGCCAATGAAAGGTCTCCGCCGAGCGCGCCGCGATCCCCATCACCTCGGCGGCCTCCGCGTTCGAGAGGCCGCGCTCGACGCGAAGCAGGAGGACCTCGCGCTGACGAGCCGGCAATGCCGCCACGGCCGCCTGTATCCTCGCGTCGCGCACCGCATCGTCCGATGCCCGCTCCATCGCCGCGTCCGGACCGACACCCCCCTCCGCCAATCCCGGCACGCCATAGTCAGATGTAAACAGGGGGCGCCACCGCTCGGCTACTCGCGCATGACGAGTCATATTGAGCGCGCGGTTGCGTACGGCGCCAAAGAGATAGGCACGGAGCGTCCCCCGCAGCGCCCACGTCGCGCGATCGCGCCAGACGCGTAGCAGAACCTCGTGCACGACGTCTTCGGCCGCGTCCATCGCATTGCCGGCAGGGAGGTACCCCGACGCAAAATCGACGAGCGGCGAATAGTACCGGTGGAAGAGCACTTCAAATGCGCCCGCCTCCCCCGCACGGATCCCCTCGACCAGCGCACGCTCGTCCGTCACCAACGCGACCGCCGCGCCGAGAACGGGCGTGGTCGCGAGCAATACATCGGGCCGATGGACGCTACGAAGGGTCATCGCGGCCCATAGTTAGTGCACCATCTCGGCGGACGCAACAACGTATTGGCCGCCTGTTCCGGCGCACATGAATCACTAATGAGTTGTGAATATGGCGCGCGCGCCCCGCGCCGGCCGCGTTGACTCGGCTAGCGCGTTGAGACTATCCTTGGCGAGCACGCACCGCGACCGCCTGCCGCAGCACCGGCGCCACCGGCCGCGCTGTCGCTCGGTGACCTCGCCGGGAAGTGGAACATGCGCACAATGAACGCAGCGGGGGACAGTACTCTCGTCGCATTCGTGCTAAACGCGACATCCACCACCGCGGGCTGGACGATCACCTTCCCCAAACGGGCACCCATCTCGGAGCGCGTTGTCGTCGCCGGTGACAGCATCATCATGGACGCCGGACCCTACCCGAGCGTGCTACGGAAGCACGTCATGGTCACGACGCACACCGTGAGCCGACTCCAGGACGGAAAGCTCGTGGGTATCACCGTGGCACACTACGCGACGAGCGGCGCCGACTCGGTGAGAAACCTTCGGACCGAGGGCGCGCGCGCGCCGTAGGCGGAGCGAGACTCTCCTACGAAACGGTGCAGTCAAGCTGGTCTACATCGGGGCCATGACCCTCACTGCGAGCCTCCTGACGCTCGGCATCGGATTGCTCCGCACGCTCTAGCGGCGAGATCGTTTCGTCCCTCAGCCGCACCGCCCCGGCCAATCAGGCCACGGCCGCGTCCTCCTGATACAGGGCTGCCCCGACCAGCGTCCCGATCACCAGCTCGACAATCCCTCCGGCGCTCGTCCAGAGTGTCAGGTTCGCGGGAAAGAGGCCGCTCGCCGACATGAAGCCGAGGTTCGGCAACAGTATGATGGCAACCCACGTCGCCAGCCCCGCGCACACGGCAGTCTTTGGCCCCGCGCCGTAGCGGGGGCGAATCGCCGCGTACAGCCAGACAGCGAAGAGCCCCTGCGCCAGACCGAGGACGTTGAACAGCACGATTTGAGAGGTGGCGAATTCCGGTCTGCCCAGGGCCTTCATGCCGGCGGCCCACTGTGGGGCGAGCAACATGCCATCGACGAGGTAGCCCAACACGTCTACCACGATCCCGGCGACGATGCCGCCCAGGATCACTCGGCCAATGTTGACGCGTCTCACGGATAAGCCTCCTATCGATTGGATCAGAGGGTTTGCGGCGGCATTTCCGCAGCGCTTGAGAGTACACACCTTGCCAGCCCGCGGCAATCCGGGCCACCACGGCGGTCGACCGAAAGAGGCAGACATCGCCTTCCTCCGCAACAGCTTGGGCCCCTCGCTACGCGTGGCCTACGTGACGCCGGGATGCATGCGCCGAGACGACGTCGATGTATTTCAATCCGGATCCCGTATTGAACAGCACGACCCTGTCGCTCGCGGTGAGAAACCCCGAGGCGACCAATTTCCGGTGCGCGACAAGTGACGCCGCGCCCTCCGGTGCGGCGAAGATCCCCTCGGTCGTCGCCCACTCGTGCACCGCATCGAGCATCTCATCGTCCGTGACCGTGACGGCCGTGCCACCGCTCTTGCGCAGGATCGAGAGAATGAGATAGTCAGCGTACGGCTTCGGCACGCGCAAGCCCGCCGCCAGAGTCTGAGCACCGTCCCAGAAGGTCGCGACCTGCTGATGCGTGGTCCAGGCGCGCACGATCGGCGCACATCCCGCAGCCTGCACGGCGATCATTCTCGGCCGCTTGCTCCCCACCCAACCGAGATACTCCATCTCCTCGAAGGCCTTCCACATGCCGATCAGGCCGACGCCCCCTCCCGTCGGATAAAAGATCGCGTCCGGCAGCGTCCACTCGAGCTGCTCCGCGATCTCATATCCCATGGTCTTCTTGCCCTCTACACGAAAGGGCTCCTTTAACGTCGAGACGTCGAACCACCGTTCGGTCGCCTGGCGTGCGGCCACCATTTTGGCGCAGTCACTGATGAGACCCTCAACCAGCGTCACTTTGGCGCCGTATTGCTGGCACTCCACCCTGTTGGCCATGGGCACGTCGACCGGCATGAAGATGTGCGCCTCGATGCCTGCCGCCGCCGCGTAGGCGGCGAGCGCGCTTGCCGCATTGCCGGCCGAGGGGATCGCGAGTTTTGTCAAGCCGTAGGCCTTGCACATCGTGACCGCGGCGCAGAGTCCGCGCGCCTTGAACGATCCCGTCGGATTGAGCCCTTCATCCTTGATGTAGACGTTCGGGTTGTGCCGGCTCTGGATCAGCGGCGTGTACCCTTCTCCCAACGAGATCGGCGGCACGTCGGGCAGCACACCCGAATACCGCCACATGCTCGCGCTCCGGCCCGGCGGGTGCGACGGCCGGTGCCCGATGTACGGCCGCAGGTCGTACCGCACGTACAACGAGCCGCCGTCATGCGGACAGACCGTCTGCGGCACCTGCGCGCTCAGCTGGGCACCGCATTTCGTGCACTCGAGGTAGGATATATTCGCCATCGATTTCAGCTCACGGCCGTTGGCGTGCCGGCACATCGCCCGACCACTGCTCGGCGCCCCGGTCGGCATCCCAGCGCTGATCCACGGGCGCGCTGCCGGTGAGATGGGCCGCGAACCAGCTCTGCATGCGCGCGTACGCGTCCACGATGTGGCGGGGCTCCCGGAAGCCGTGCGGCTCGCGCGGATACATCACCAACTCGCTCTCCACACCCTGCAGCCGGAGACCGGCGTACATCTGCCCGGCCTCCGCGAACGTCACGTCGTGGTCTGATCCGCCATGGATGATGAGCGTCGGCGTCACCGCGTTGGCGATGTATTCGATGGGCGACCAGCGCAGATACGCGGCCGTCCGCCCCCACTGGGGACCGAACTCGATGACCTCGAGATCCCACGCGTCCGACAGCAGCTGGTCCGTCATGAGGTTCGACATCCCCTCCCGCGTGACCGCCGCGCGAAAGCGGCCGGTGTGCGTGACGATCCAGTTCGTCATGAACCCGCCGTAGCTGACCCCGGTGACCGCCATGCGGTCGGGATCGATCTCCGGATGCGTCGCGACGATGCGATCGACGCTCAGCATGAGATCGGTGTAGTCCACTCCGCCCCAGTTGCCGAGACAGGCGTCCGCGAATGCCTGGCCATAGCCGGTCGAGCCGCGCGGGTTCACATACAACACCGCGTAGCCACGCGCGACGTACATCTGGTACTCCGGCGTGAACCGGTACCCGTACTGTCCGTGCGGACCGCCGTGAACGAAGAGAATGAGCGGCACGCGGTGCCCCGTATCGGCGCCCGCGGGACGCATGAGCCACCCCTCTATCGCCGCACCCTCGGTGCTGCGCGTCCACACCGTGTCGGCGTCGCGCACGGGATGCGTGGCCAGAGCGGCCGCGTTGAGCGTCGTGACCTGCCGCGGCGTCCCTCCCCCCCGCTCGGGATCCAGCGTCCACACCTCGCTCGGCTGCGTCGTCGACGTCAGCGTGAAGGCCAGCTGGCCATTCGGCGCCACCGAGGGCGCGTCGACCGTCACGTCACGCTCGAAGAGGGGACGGGACTCGCCCGAGTCGATCGGCACGCGATACGGAAGCACCCGTCCCCGGTCCTCCGCCGTGAACAGCACCGCGCGCGAGTCGGGCGCCCACGCCACGCTCGCCGTGCGTCGGTCGAGCGCGGCGTTCACGTCCCGCGGCGCGCCGCCCGCCGCGGGGATCACCCAGGCATGGTAGTCCTCCGCCATGCTGTCGTAGGTCGCCCATTTGCGCCGCGTCCCGAGGTACGCGATCCAGTGGCCGTCCGGCGACCACACCGGGCGTACCGCGGAGCCCGGGCCATCCGTCAGGCGCCGGAGCGATCCGCCCGCGACATCCACGACCCACAGGTCATCCTTGCGGTGCAGGTCCGGATCGGGCTCGCGGTTCGACACGAATACGATCGAGTGGCCATCCGGGGACCACGCCGGGGCGAGATCGGCGTGCTGCCCGTCGGACACCCGGCGGGGGGCGCCGCCCTGCGCCGCCACGATCCACAACTGCGTGGGACGCGCGTCCGCATAGTCCGCGTACGACTGATACATGAAGCGCGTGATGACGTAGGGATCGTGGCCGGGCGCCGGTGCGGCCGGATCGATCCCCGCGAACACGAACCAGTGTCCATCGGGCGACCAGGCGTACGTATCGCCCTCTTCGTCGTCGCCAAACTGCTGATCGCCCTCGATGATCGCGCAGACGCGCCGCCGGTCGTGCCCGTCCGCCGCCATGGTCCAGAGCTCCGTGCCGCCGGCTGCGCCGGCTCCGCCGGATCCATGAGTCAGGAAGGCAAGCCGGCGCCCGTCAGGGGACCAGCGCGGCGTGGCATCCGCGTTGCCGCTCAGCGTCGGCGCGAGAACGCGGACCGCGCCGCCCGCGGTAGAGACGATGCCGATCGCCGCCGATCGCCGGTTGGCCGCGAGATCGCTGCGCCCCGTCTCGAATGCCACCCAGCGGCCATCCGGCGAGACCTGCGCGTCACGTGCCTGCGTGAACGCCTGTGTGGCCTCCGGCGTCCACGCCCCCGCCCCGGCGGCCGCGTCCCCCTGGCCGCGGACAGGGAGCGGCGCGATCAGCGCGATGACAGCGGCGCATGCGAGCGGTCCGGACAGGGCGCATCGGGTCATGACGAGTGCTCCGGGAAATCGATGAGGCTCGGCGCCCGCTGGCATGCGGCAACATCAGCATCCCAACGGGGCGCACGTGGCGGTGCGTGCGCTCATTATATCTCGTGCGGCCGCGGGTGGCAGGAGTAGCGCCCGGCGGCGACGGTCCCGTACGAGCTAGCGGAAGTGAGGATGATGCACTAGCATACCCAGCGCGCACGAGCGCGAACCGGCGCGACCTTTACTCAACCAGCTCCGCCTCCGGAGCCGAAGGTCGCGGGTTCGAAATCCCGCCTCGCGCATTCCCCGCTGATGGCCATCGACATCTCTACGGCGCAGCCTCCCGAAATCGCCGACCTCCGACGCAAGAGCGTCGCGGAATTGCAGGGCATCGCAGATAATCTCGGCGTCGCCCTGGCCCCCGGCCTGCGCAAGCCCGACCTCGTGCTGCGCATCGAACAGCACATCCTCACGTCCGACGTCCCCGTGCGCGCGACGGGCGTCCTCGAGACGCTCGTCGAAGGGTACGGCTTCCTCCGAAGCGAGGCCTGGAGCTACCTCGCCAGCCCCGACGACATCTACGTCTCCCCATCGCAGATCAAGCGCTTCGACCTGCGCACGGGCGACACGATCTTCGGCCAGATCCGCGCCCCGAAGGAATGGGAGCGCTACCTCGCCCTCGTCCGCGTCGAAACGATCAACGGCGGCGAGCCGGTCCTCGGCGCCCCCCGCCCCGCCTTCGACACCCTCCGCCCGCGCTATCCCGACCAACGCATCCACCTCGAGTCCGCCAGTGGCGACCTCAGCATGCGCGTGGTCGACATCATTACGCCGGTCGGGAAAGGGCAGCGCGGGTTGATCGTCGCCCCGCCCCGGGCGGGCAAGACGATCCTTCTGCAGAAGATGGCCAACGCCATCGTCGAGAACCATCCCGAGATCACGCTCATCATCCTCCTGATCGACGAGCGCCCCGAGGAGGTGACCGACACACTCGCCTGCGTGCCGGGCGCGGAGATCGTGAGCTCGACGTTCGATGAGCCGCCCGACCGCCACGTCCAGGTCGCGGAGATGGTCATCGAGAAGGCCAAGCGGCTGGTCGAGGCCGGCCGCGATGTCGTGATCCTCCTCGACTCGATCACGCGGCTCGCGCGGGCGTACAACGCGCTCGCGCCCCACTCCGGACGCATCCTCTCCGGCGGCGTCGAAGCGCAGGCGCTGCAGAAGCCGAAGTACTTCTTCGGCGCCGCACGCAAGGTCGATGGGGGCGGCTCGCTCACCATCGTCGCCACCGCCCTCGTCGAAACCGGGTCGCGCATGGACGACGTGATCTTCGAGGAATTCAAGGGCACGGGCAACATGGAGCTCGTGCTCGATCGCAAGATCGCGGACCGCCGCGTCTATCCCGCGATCAACATCGCGAAATCCGGAACGCGAAAGGAGGAGCTGCTGCTCGACCCGTCCGAGATCAACCGCATCTTCCTGCTGCGCAACTTCCTCGGCGACATGCCCGAGGACGAGGCGATCGTCTTCCTCCTGCAACGCATGGTGCGGACGAAGAACAATCGGGAGTTCTTCATCAGCATGGCCGAAGGCTGATGGCCGGCGCGCCGCCCCGCCCGGAGGCGAGATGACCGCACGCGCGAAGACCACACGCGAGAAGACGGCACGCGAAGGACGCTGGATGGCCGTCGATTACGGCGAGCGGCGGATCGGGCTCGCGGTGAGCGATCCCACCGGAACGATCGCATCCCCCGCCGGCGTCATCATGCGCCGCACAGGGCAGCGCCCGCCGGTCGCGGAGCTCGCCCGCCGCGCCGTGACCCTGGATGCCGTCTGCGTCGTCGTCGGCCTTCCCCTCGATTCCGACGGAGAGGAGACACCGTGGGCCGCGGAGATCCGCCGCGTGGGCGACGCGCTCGGGCGCCGGAGCGGGCTGCCCATCCGATTCGTCGACGAGCGCTTCACGACGGCGGCCGCGCTGCGCGCCGTGCGCATTCTCGAAGGGTCGACCCGCGGACGCAAGGAAGACGTGGACGCCCTGTCCGCCACCGTGCTGCTCCAGCATGCACTGGCGTTGCCGCAGCGGTAGCCTCATCGCGGCCCTCGCGGCGGCCGCCTGTGTGGGGTCGTCCCACCAGGAGCCGGTCCGTGTCGTCATCCCCACCGGCGCGACCTTCCGCTCGGCCGCTCTCGCGCTGGCGGATTCTCACGTCATCGCATGGCCGACGTTCTTTCGCGTGTACGCGTCGATGTCCCACCGCGACCGCGCGATCCGCCCCGGGACGTATCTCCTGTACCCGGGGATCGGATGGTCGGCGACCCTCGAGGCGCTGACGCACGGGCGCGGCCTCCTGCATGTGATGACGATTCCCGAGGGATGGGACCTGACGGAGATCGCACCGCTCCTCGGTCGCACGATCGGCGCCGATTCCGATTCCGTTGCCGCCGCGGTGCGCGACAGCACGCTCCGCCGCGCCCTCGCGGATCCCGCCGCCACGCTCGAAGGGTATCTGTTCCCCGCGACCTATTCCTTTCCGGACGGAACCCCGCCGCGCGTCGCAGTCGCCCTCATGACGCACGAATTCGAGCGCGCATGGAACCCGGCGTGGAACGCGCGCTGCGAGGCGCTCGGCTTCAGCCGCCACGACGCGGTCACCCTCGCGTCCATCATCGAGAAGGAGGCTCGGCTTCCGGAGGAGCGCGCCGTGATCTCCGCGGTCTACCACAACCGTCTCCGCCTGCACATGCCCCTGCAGGCCGATCCGACGGTGCAGTACGCGCTCGGCCACCACGTCGAGCGGATGTACTACAGGGATCTGGCCGTCGAATCGCCCTACAACACGTACAAGCACCCGGGACTCCCCCCCGGCCCGATCGGCTCGCCCGGCGCCGCGAGTCTGGAGGCGGCGGTGACCCCCGCGGATGTGCCGTACCTGTTTTTCGTCGCGGCGCCCGACGGGCACCACGAGTTTCGTACGACGCTCGCCGAGCACGACCAGGCGAAGAACGCCATCCGCGGGCATCGATGACCGTTGCCCCCGTGACGCCCGTGGCGCCCGCACCCTGGCACCTGATCGCGATCACCGACGACATCCACGACGGACGCGATGCTCTCGTCGCGCGCGCCTGCGCCGCCGCTCGGGGAGGCGCCACGATGATCCAGCTTCGGCTCAAGGGGGCCGACGCGCGGTTGCTCGCGGACGTCGCGGGGGCGCTCCTCGCCGCGCTGCCCGCCAGCGTGCCGCTCGTGCTCAACGACCGGGCGGACGTCGCACTCGCGCGGGGCGCGGCAGGCGTACACCTGGGCCACGACGATCCGCCCGCCGCAGCCGTCCGGCGCGTCGCCCCGCCCGGCTTTCTCATTGGAGCGTCGGTCGGCGCCGATGCCGAGGTCCCCGACGCCGCGGGGGCCGACTACGTCGGAATCGGCCCGCTCTATCCGACGCGATCCAAGTCCGACGCCGGCAGCGCGATCGGACTCGCCACCTTTGCCCGACTCGCCCAGATGGTCGGGATTCCGGCGGTCGCCGTGGGCGGGATCACCGCCGCGACCGCGGGGGATGCCATGGCCGCCGGCGCCGCCGGCGTCGCGGCGGTCGCCGCGATCTTTGGCGCGCCCGATCCCGAGCGCGCGGCCCACGACGTCCGCAGCCGAATCGATGCGTGGGTGACGCGGACCACGCCGTCGTAGCATCGCGCGGGGCCGCGCGCATCGCCTCGGGCCACCCGTGGGTCTTCCGCAGCGACGTCGTCGAGCGGCCGCGCTCTCCCGCGCCCGGGATCGTGGGCGTGCGCGACCCGCGCGGACACCGCCTCGGGTGGGCGCTCTGGAGCCCCCGTTCCGAGATCTCGCTGCGCGTCATCGATCGCAATCCGGCGGCGAACATCGACACGGACTGGTGGCGCTGCCGGCTCCAAACGGCGATCGCGCGCCGCGCCCCCCTCGCCGCCACGGCTACCGCGTACCGCCTCGTGTACGGCGAGGCGGACGGGCTGCCCGGTCTCATCTGCGATCGGTACGACCAGTGGCTGGTCGTCCAGCTCCTGCACGCGGCCATCGACGGCCTGCGCGAGATGCTCGTCGCAACGCTCGTGGAGCTCACCGGCGCGGCCGGGATCCTCGCGCGCAACGATGTGGCGTCCCGCCGGCGCGAGGGGCTGGCCGCGGCCGTGGAGGTTCTCGCCGGTGACGTGCCCCGCGAGATCGAGGTCCGCGAAGGCGCCGTGCGCTACCTCGCCGCTCCATGGGACGGGCAGAAGACCGGCGCCTTCCTCGACCAGCGGGAATACCGGACGCTCGTCGGCGAGCTGGCGCGCCCGGGCGGCCGCGCGCTCGACTGCTTCAGCTACCACGGATCCTTCGCGCTGCACCTCGCGCAGCGCTCGGCCAGCGTCGTCGCCCTGGATACGTCGGCCCCCGCACTCGAGCGCGGGGCGCGCAACGCCGCGCTCAACGGATTCACCCACATCGCCTTCGAGGAGAGGGATGCGTTCGCCTATCTCAAATCGGCCGATCGCGCGCGCGAGCGGTTCGACACCGTCGTTCTGGATCCCCCCGCGTTCGCCAAGACGCGCAGCGCCCTGCCCGCCGCGGTGCGCGGATACAAGGAGATCAATCTCCGCGGCATGCGCTTGCTCACACCGGGCGGCCTCCTGTATACGGCGAGCTGCAGCCATCATCTCTCGCAGGCGGAATTCCTCGAGCTGCTGCGGGCCGCCGCGTCCGACAGCGGCCGCCGCCTCATGCTGCGCGCGGTTCTGGGTCAGCCATCCGATCACCCGGAGATTCTCACGATCCCCGAGACCGGGTACCTCAAAGGCGCTCTGATTGAAGCGCTCGACTGAGATCCTCCCATGACCGTCTCCCGCGCCCGCTCCCGCGCCGTGCAGCGCGCCCTCGCCGTGGTGCTCGCGCTCAATCTGGCGATCGTCGTCCTCAAGCTCATCGTCGGATACCGCACGGGGGCACTCACGGTGATCGGGTCGGCCCTCGAGTCGGGGCTCGACCTGCTCAACAACGTCCTCGGGATGACGATGGTCGCGGTCGCCGCGCGCGCGCCCGACGCCGAGCATCCGTACGGCCACGAGAAGTTCGAGTCGCTGGGCACGCTCGCGATCGTGGCCTTCCTCGCCATCTCCTGCTTCGAGCTGCTGCGCGAGGCGACGTCGCAGCTCGTCAATCGCATCGAGCCGCGGAGCCCGAGCACGACGGAGATCGCGCTGCTCGGCGGGACCGCTCTTCTGAAGGGCGTCGTCCTCTGGTACGAGCGGCAGCGCGGCCAGGAGCTCGAGAGCACCTTCCTGCTCGCGGATGCGGCGCACACCACCGGCGATCTGTACGTCACGCTCCTCGCGATCGCGTCACTCGTGCTGTCGCGGATCGGACGCGGCGGGCTCGATGCGCCGCTCGCGATCGTCGTCGCTCTCATCATCGCGCGCAACGGCTACCGCATTCTGCGCGAGTCCGTCCCGATCCTCGTCGACGAGCGGGGCGTCGATGCCGCGCAGATCGAACGCCTCGTGCGCGAGATCCCCGATGTCGTCCGCGTGAGCGGCGTACGCTCGCGCTCGACCCCGTCCGGCGTGCTCTTCGCCGAGCTCACGATCGGCGTGCCGGGCGACGCAACCGTGGCGGAGGCGCACGCCATCGCCGATGCCGTTGAAGCCCGGATCCGGTCGGCCCTCGGCGCATCGGAGGTGACCGTTCATGTCGAGCCCGCCTAACAACATTGCGCCGAATGACTTGCGCAATCGGGTTCACGTCATACCTTTGGCATTTGTGGCGTCCCGAACCACCCGTTCGCTCAAGCATGACTACGAGCTCTACGTCGAGCGCGAGATCGAGAATTACAAGGATTCGATCCCGCGCAACTCGCTGCTGAGCATCGGAGACGACGCCGTTCGCACGCTCGAAGACCAATCGCAGATGGTCCTGACGGAGCTGGTGCTGTGGGAAGAGGTCGACCGGATCATCATGCACCGGCTGCGCATTCCCGCCTATCGCACGTGGCGCCGCCGCTCCCTCCGCATGCTCGAGCAATACCGCCGCCCGGAGCACTGGGGGCTGCGCCCGGAAAGCGTGCTGGTGCGCGCGCTCCGCTCCACCGGCGAGTCACACGTGCTCGTGGCGGGCGATACCGCCGAGCGCGTGGCGCTGTATCTCGCGGCCAATGGGTGTGACGTCACCGCCATCGATGTCCCGGACGATGTGCTCGAGCGCGTGCTCAGCGCGGCCGGCGCCGCCGGACTCGCGGAGCGCGTGCGCCCGTGCGCCACGGACATCGAGCACTGGACGCCGGACGCGCCGCTGAACGCCGTCGTCTGCACCCCGGCGGCGCTCTCCCGCCTCTCCCCCGCGGAACGGCGCGATGTGATCCAGCTTCTCAAGAACGCGACGGCCGATGGCGGCGTTCATCTCGTCGAGACCATCGTGGCGGGCCACGAAGCACTCTCGGTCACCGAGCTCCGCGCCCAGTACGACGGGTGGGAGATCACGGTCGAGCGCGAGGCGGGTGCCGCGGGCGCCGCCAACGGAGCCGCGCCGAGCCGGTCGTTCCTCGCGCGGAAGAGCGCGGCGTAGCCGCGCGATAGAGCGCCGCGTAGCGAACTGACACGACGTACGGCTCCCGCACGTGTCCAACTGCGACACGCCGCGGGATCGTTTTTCCGGGCTGGCGCGTAAGTCCTTACATGGCGTCCCATTCCCCCCGGCCGCTCTCTGGCACTCCCCATGCCTCGCTACACCGGCGGCGCCGCACGCCCGCGGCGCGCAACGAGCCATCGACGGGAGCGTCACGTGAAGCAACGAATGAGTGTGCGGGCCGAGTCGGCGAACGCGGGTCCGGCGTCCGACGTCGCGGGAATCATCGTCTCGCTGGAGACGGAGCTCGAGAGCGTGCCGCGGATCGCGGCGTATGTGTGGGGTCCCGTACCGGCCGGGGACGAAGGCGCCGCGTCGATCGCGGCCTAACACGCGGCCTAACACGCGGCCTAGCACGCGGTCCAGCAGTCGCGGGGATGCCGTGGGGGCCGGCCGAGTGCACCGGCCCCCAACAGCGAAGCGCCGGCGCTATCTCTTCTTCTTCTTCGCGCCCTTCTTCTTGGTGGCCTTCTTCGCCACCTTCCTCTTCGCACCTTTCTTTTTGGTCGCCATGCAGACATCTCCATCTCTGGAGTGAATCACTCGGCCGGCCCCACCGTGGGCCGGTGAGTGGACCCCAACCGCATTCGCCCGAAGAAGCGCGCACGTGGCGGGGCTGCGATCTCACGCGTTCGATGACGCAACACGTGAAGCTCGAGCAACTACAAAAGCAACCACAACAAAAGCAACCACCAATGCAACATCGGGCGCAATACCCGAGTGCATTCCGCGCGAATATAGGAATCCCGAATTTGCACCGCAATGCTTATGTTGCGATTCAGGTGCGAGTGCATTTCTGCCGCTCAGGTGCCTGGACATGCTGACGCTCACCATCGACGGCCGCGAAGTCCCCGTTTCGCCCGGCGCGACGATCCTCGACGCGGCGCGGTCGATGGGCGTCGACATCCCGACGCTGTGTTGGTACCCGAAGCTGCCGATCGTCGGCAACTGCCGCATCTGCCTCGTCTCCGTCGAGGGAAATCCGAAGCTCGTCCCGGCGTGCGCGACCCCCGCCGCCGAGGGAATGGTCGTCACCACCGAGTCGCAGGCCGCCGTGAAGAGCCGCCAGGCCGTGCTCGGGATGCTGCTCGAGCGCTACCCGGTGGAGGACATCCCCGCGGGCGGCGCGCGCAACGAATTCGAGCAGATGGTGCGCCGCTACGACGTCCCGACCCGGCACCGCAGCTCGCTCCCGCTGCGCGCGGGCGACGAGCGCGAGGGCGATCCGATCATCCAGCACGACATGTCGACCTGCATCCTGTGCACGCGCTGCGTCCGCGCCTGCGAGGACATCCAGGTCGTCGGCGTCCTGGACGTCGCCGAGCGCGGCGATCGCGCCGAGATCATCGTCGGGGCGGACGGCAACCCGGAGCACGCCGGCTGTACGTGGTGCGGCGAGTGCGTGCGCGTGTGCCCGACCGGCGCGATCCACGACGTCATCCCGCTCGCCAAGATGGCGGCCGACGTCATGCAGCACGCGGCGCACGCGGTGCGCTCCGTGTGCCCGTACTGCGCCGTCGGCTGCCAACTCGATCTCGAGGTCCGCGGCAACGATGTCGTGCGCGTCATCAGCCCCTGGATCGAGGAGGACACTCCCAATCAGGGCTCGACCTGCGTGAAGGGGCGTTTCGGGACCGATTTCGTGCTCCACCGCGACCGGCTCAAATCCCCCCTGATCCGGCGCGGCTGGTATAAGGAAGCGAGCGGTCGCTGGCGCTTCGATCCCGCGCGCGACGGCGCGAGCCAATGGGGCCGCCGCAGCGGGCCGTGGAAGGACGTCGAGGGAGAGGGGCACGGCCGCAAGCGCCGGCCGGAGACGAATCCCCTCCGCACCGCCCCGACCGGCGACAGTCCCCTGGGCGATCCGCGCGACCGCGCGTCCACGCCGGCGTCCTGGTACGAGCCGTTCCGGGAGGCAACGTGGGACGAGGCGATGGAGCTCACGGCGCAGGAGCTGCTGCGGCTGCGCGACGAGCGTGGCCCGGATAGTCTCGCGACCTTCCAATCGGCCAAGTGCTCCAACGAGGAGAACTACGTCCTGCAGCGGCTGTTCCGGGCCGGCATCGGCACGAACAACATCGACCACTGCACTCGGCTCTGCCATTCGTCGTCGGTGAGCGCGATGCAACGCGCGATGGCGACGAGCGCGGCGTCGGGCTCCATGCGCGAGGTCGAGGAGGACTCGGACGTCATCTTCATCCTCGGCGCCAACACGACGGAATCGCACCCGGTCTTCGGCGCGGCGATCAAGCGCGCCGTCAAGCGCGGCGCCACCCTCATGGTGGCCGACGTCCGGCGGATCGAGCTGGCCGCGCGCGCCAAGATCCACCTGCAGATGCTGCCGGGGACCGACGTCCCGCTGCTGAACGCGATGCTGCAGCACGTCCTCGCCGAAGGGCTCGAGGACACGGCCTTCATCGCCGCGCGGACGCACGACTTCGACGCCGTCCGCGCGGCCGTGGCGCCGTACACCCCGGAGCGGGCCGAGACGATCACGGGCGTGCCCGCCGACCTGATCCGTCGCGCGGCCGAGATCTACGCGCGCGGTCCGAACTCGTCGACGCTCTGGGCGATGGGGCTCACGCAGCACCACACGGGGACCGACATCGTGACGTCGCTCCTCAACCTCATGCTCGCCTGCGGGATGATCGGACGGTTGGGCTCGGCGATGATGCCGATCCGCGGACAGAACAACGTCCAGGGCGCGAGCGACGTCGGAGCGATCCCGATGTTCTACACCGATTACCAGCCGGTCGAGGATCCCGCGATCCGGCACGTCTTCGCGCAGGAGTGGGGAGTCCCCGACGAGCGGATCCCACTCGTCGCGGGACTCAAGGTGACGCAGATCGTCCAAGCCGGCAGTCCGGTGCGCGGGATGTACATCTATGGCGAGAACCCCGTCATCTCGGACCCCGACGTGGCACACGCCGAGGAGTGGTTCCACAACCTCGAGTTCCTGGTCGTTCACGACCTGTTCCTGACGGAGACGGCGCGGTACGCCGACGTCGTGCTCCCCGGCTCCTCGTTCGCCGAGAAAACCGGGACCTTCGTGAACACGGAGCGCCGGATCCAGCTGTCGCACAAGGCGATCGAGCCGCCCGGGAACTCGCGCCCCGATCTCGACACGATCATCGACCTCTCGCGGCGGATCGGTCTCCCGACGCCCTTTACGACCGCGTCCGAGGTGTTCGACGAGATCGCCCGGGTGACGCCCTCATGGCGTGGTGTCAGCCACGCGCGCCTGAAAGGCCCCGGACTGCTGTACCCTGTGCCCACCGCGACGCACCCGGGGACGGCATTCCTCTTCGACGAGCGCTTCCCAACGGCCGATGGACGGGCGAAGTTCGTGCCGGTCGAGTACCTGCCGCCGGCGGAGCTGCCCGATGCGACCTTCCCCTTCGTACTGAATACCGGACGACAGATGTATCACTGGCATACGGGGACGATGACGCGACGGTCCACGGCGCTCGATGCACGCGAGTCGACGCCGACCGTCGAGCTGTCCCCCATCGATGCGGCGGAGCTGGGAGTGCGCGACGGGGACGATGTGTCGATCACCTCGCGCCGCGCGAGCATTCGCATCGCCGTGCGCATCTCCTCCCGCGTCGCGCGACACCAGGTGTTCATTCCCATGCATTACCGGGAGGCGGCGGCGAACCTGCTGACCAACCCCGCCCTCGATCCGTACGCTGGTATCCCCGAGTTCAAGTTCTGCGCGGTGCGCGTCGAGCCCGCGCCGGTGGCCAACGTGGCCGAGCTGCCGGACGAGGTGCGCCGGGTGGGCGAGCCTCTCGTTGCGGCTGATGACTGACTTCCCTTCCCCTACAAGTGAAAGCTCTGATCAAGGGTTCCGCAGGTCCCGGGCTCGTGCTCGCGGACGTTCCCGACCCTACGCCCCGAGACGATGAAGTTCTGATTCGCGTGCGCCGCGCCGGCGTGTGCGGCACCGACGTCCACATCTACGAGTGGGATGACTGGGCCCGGCGGCGCGTCAAGCCGCCGATCGTCGTGGGGCACGAATTCGCGGGCGATGTCGTCCGCGTCGGGTCGTTGGTCACCGACGTCAAGGTCGGCGACCGGGTGACGGCCGAGGGACACATCGTCGACGGACGCTGCCTGCTGTGCCGCACCGGGAACGCCCACGTGTGTCCGTACACCAAGATCATCGGCGTGGATCGCGATGGGTGCTTCGCCGAATTCATCGTGATGCCCGCGACGAACGTGTGGCACCTGGATGACAAGATCTCCTACGACATCGGCGGGATTCACGATCCGATGGGGAATGCGTTCCATACGGCGCTCACCGCCGACATACCGGGCGCGTACGTGCTGATTACCGGCTGCGGCCCCATCGGCATCTTCGCCGCCGGGATCTGCAAGGCGGCGGGCGCGGCGCGGGTGATCGCGTCCGATGTGAACGACCGGCGGCTGGCCCTCGCGGCCGCCATGGGCGCGGACGAGGTCGTGCACCCCGACAAGGCCGAGGAGGCCGTGCGGCGCGCGACCGACGGGCTGGGCGTCGATGTGGTGCTCGAGATGTCGGGGGTGCCCGCCGCGATTCACCAGGCCCTCGCCCTCGTCCGCGTCGGCGGACGCGTGCAGATGCTCGGCATCCCAACGACGGCCGTGCCGATCGACTTCGCGACCGAGGTCATCTTCAAGGGGCTCACGCTGTACGGGGTCGTCGGCCGCCGGATGTACGACACCTGGATCCAGATGACGCGCTTCCTTCGGTCCGGCGCCTTCGACCCCAGCCCCGTCATCACCCACCGCTTCCCGCTCGACGCCGTCGACGAAGCGATGCGCGTGATCCGGTCGGGGGAGGCGGGCAAGGTCATTTTCGAGATCGCGTAGCCGTCCGCGCCGCGAACGCCATTTAATTACTCATACGGACATTCGTTGCCTTCCCTCCCTCCCCCGGATACCATGGCCCCGCCCCGCGACGACATCAATGACGCGCTCGATCCGCACCGCGCCGAGGAGCTGACCGCCGCGGCTCGCGAGATCGCGGCGAAGCTGCGCGCGCGCAGCATCACGCTCACCGGTCACGAATCGGCCGAGCAGCTGTCCGACCTCCTCGATGCGGTCGAGCGCTGGGAAACCGCCGTCGAGGCGGCGGGTGGCGACCTCTACGTCGACGAAGGGGGCAGCCAGCCGGACAATCCCGCGTTCGCCATACCGGTACGCCCGCCGCACGAGGCGGTGCCCGACTACCTCGAGCGCCTTGCGCGCGCCCGCGTGGGGCTCCGCCGCCGTGGCGACTGAGACGTCCGCAGCCGAGGCCGCGACCACGCACCGGTCGGCCTTCGCGGGCGACCTCGCGGCCCAGATCGATCGCCTCAAGCAGGACGGGGTGTACAAGCGGCTCAACTTTCTCGACTCGCCGCAGTCGGCCCGGGTCCGCATGGAAGGACGGGGCGAGGTCCTGATCCTTTCGTCCAACAACTATCTCGGCCTCTGCGACGACCCCGCGGTCGTCGCCGCCGGGATCGAGGGGCTCCGCCGCTTCGGCGCCGGGACCGGGAGCGTCCGGTTCATCTGCGGCACCTTCACGATCCATCGCGAGCTCGAGGCGGCGCTCGCCCGATTCGTCGGCACCGAGGCGGCGCTGACCTACGTGTCGGCGTGGAACGCCAATGAAGGGCTGACCGCGAGCGTCGTGCAGGAGGGGGACGTCGTTCTGTCCGACGCCCTCAACCACGCGTCGATCGTCGACTCCATGCGGCTCGCAAAGTCGATCACCAAGTGCACGACGGCCGTCTACGCGCACTCGGACATGGACGATCTCGTGGCCAAGCTCGAGGCGCACCGCTCCGCGCGCCGCATCCTGATCTGGTCCGACGGCGTGTTCTCCATGGAGGGCAGCATCGCCCGGCTACCCGACCTCCTCGAGATCGCTCGGCGCTACGGCGCCGTCCTCGTCGTCGACGATTCCCACGGCACCGGTGTGCTCGGCCGCACCGGCCGCGGCACGGCGGAGCATTTCGGCGTCCTCGGCCAAGTCGACGTGATTACGTCGACCCTGGGAAAGGCCCTGGGCGGAGCCGCGGGCGGGTTCGTGGCCGGTCCCGAGTCCTTGTGCGACATACTGACCCAGCGCTCCCGCCCGCAGCTCTTCTCGAATGCCCTGCCGCCGACCGTCGCCGCCAGTGCGCTCGCCGCCGTACAGGCGATCGAGGCGGCACCGGAGCGTGTCACGCGCCTGCGCGACAACGCCCGATACTTTCGCGAGGCGATCACGGAGGCCGGATTCGCTCCCCTGCCGGGAGAGACGCCGATCGTCCCGATCATCGTGGGGGAAACGGCCACAGCCATTCGCATGAGCGACCTCCTGTTGAAGGAGGGGATCTTCGTGACCGGCTTCGGATTTCCCGTGGTGCCACAGGGGCAGGCCCGCGTGCGGTGCCAGTTGTCGGCCGCCCATACGCGTAGCGACCTCGACGCGGCAATTGCGGCGTTCAAGACCGTCGGGAAGACGGTTGGACTGTTGCATTAGCGACGAGCTGGGCGGGGAGGCGGACATTGTGACCCCCCGGGGGGGGTCCTCGTCCCCCCTGTGAATCTGGCGCGCTGTCGTGGCGGTAGCCGCGGGCGCTGGTGCCCGTATCTCGCTTGGTGGCGACTTTCCAACTCGCACGAGGTTTCCGACACATGCGGCTGATCCGACGCTTCGCGGCCGGCGTTGCCCTTCTCGCCGTCGCCGTTCTTCCCGCCGTGGGACACGCCCAGTCAGAGGACCGGCTGTTCGATAATTCCTGGTTCTGGGGGATCAACGGGGGGACGATGCTGTATTGGACGTCCTCGACCGCGCATTCCCTCGCGCCATCGATCGGTCTCGATTGGCTCATCACGCGACGCCACTTCGCCTTGCTCGTCGGGCTGGACCAGACCTTCTTCACCGGCCACAACCTGCAATACACCGAAGTCGGCCGGTATTACTCGGACACGACCTTTACGACGTCCCGTGATGTGGCGTACGGCGCCACGGCCACGGTGCACAACTCGCGGCACCTGGAAGCCGCGCTGCTGGCGTTCCCGTGGAGCGGCCGCGTCCGCCCCTACCTCGGGCTCGGCCTCTCGGGCAACTTCATCGAGGGCACCGTCATGACCTCGACTCCGCCCGCGTACGGCAACGCCGCGCAGTGGTTCCCGACCTATTACACGGACACCTATCGGAACGACGCGGCCCAATGGGTCACACCGCTCATCGTCCTCGGTGTGCAGGCGCAGCTCGTCAACCGCATCTCGCTCTATGGGCAGGCCAAGCTCTTCCCGACGAGCGCACCGGAGGGCGACCCGCGCTTCTTCACCAATCAGGCCTTCTTCATGTTCCAGGCCGGTCTCCGCATCAACGCGGTCAGCGCACGCGGGAACGACTAAGAAACGACTAAGAAACGACTAAGAAACGTCAGCGCGATGCGGGCGCCGCCGCGGCGCCCGCGTGATCCAGGACCTTCCGCATGACGCGCAGCATGTTGCCGCCCAGGATCTTCCGGATGTCCTCGGCCGAATAGCCGCGGTCGAGTAGTCCCTGCGCGATGCGCGGGAGCGCGGTGACGTCCTCCATGCCCTCGGGCAGCGCCGTCACACCGTCGAAATCGCTGCCGATCCCCACGTGATCCACGCCGCCGACCTTGGCGATGTGATCGATGTGGTCCAGCAGAACCAACAAGGGCGTGACCGGCAGCGACGCCTCGAGTGGCCGCCGCTCCTTCGCGAGCTCGGCGTTCAGCGTCGCCGTATCGAGCGGCCCGCGCCGCATGAGCTCGGCCCGCTTGCGCTGCATCGTCGCGTCCAGCGCATCATCGGCCCGCCGATAGGCCGGATCGATGAATCGCGAGAAGAAATTCACATTCACGACACCGCCCGTCGCCGCGATGGCGCGGATCTCGGCGTCGGTGACGTTCCGCGGGTGCTCGTTCAGCGCCCGCGCGCTCGAATGCGATGCGATCACCGGCGCGGTAGTCGTCGCCAGCACATCGGCCATCGTCGCGTCCGAGACGTGCGACACATCGACCAGCATCCCGAGCCGGTTCATCTCGCGCACGACATCGCGCCCAAAGGGGGTGAGCCCGCCCGTGCGGGTCCCGTTGACCCCGATCGATGAGCCCGCCCAGTCATTCCCGTTGTTCCACGTGAGCGTCATGTAGCGCGCCCCGCGCGCGTACAGGGTGCGCAGATTGTCGAGCGAGTTCTCGATCGCGTGCCCACCTTCGACCCCGATCAGGATCGCAACCTTCCCGTCCGCTTTCGCCCGCTCGACCTGCGCCGCGGTCGTCGCGAACACGAGCCGGTCCGGATGCCGGCCGACCCACGCGTGGATCGCGTCCAGATAGCGCGTGACGCGCGCGAAGGATCCGTCCGGCTGCTGCCGCGCGTAGGTCGCGTCCACCCAGGCCGACATCCATTCCGCCGTCAGCCCCGATTCCTGCAGGCGCGGTAGATCGGTATTCCCCTGCCCCGGTCCGAATCCCGCGGGATGCCGGACGTCCGGATCGTACTTGTCGTCCAGCATCTTCGTCGGCATGTCATTGTGCGTGTCGATCACGACCGCGCCATCGAAGATGCGCATGGCGTCGTCGGACACCCCGCGCGGGCGCGCGGCGCGAAACATGGGAGAGGGCGCGGTCATCGCCGTATCCGGACGGGCTGTGCCGGCCAGGGCGCGGGGCGGGGTGCCATGCTGGGCGTGCGCGCAGGCGGCCATGGCCGCCGCCACGCTCGCCGCCACCGTCGCCGCCAGGATGCCGGCGACGCGCCGCTCAACTCCGCGCGCCGGGCGCCGCGGCATACCTGCCAACCGAAAATGCGGACGGAGTGCGGGAGACATGGGGATTGCTCGTGACGTAATAGCGCAGCGGCCAATCCGCTGCGCGCGTGAGTCCGATCCGCTGCGACACGGACACCGCGGCATCGGGAATCGCACAGCCTTCGCGGAGGACGAGCGGGCCGCGCTGTAGGGATACCCCGTTCAGACGGCCGTCGATCCCGAGAGCGAGACAGAGTCGGGCCGGCCCGTTCGTGAGGCCGCGCTCGGTGCCGAATATCCCGCGCCGCGCGCGCATGAGATCGATGCCGTCGACCGGTTCGATCCCACGCACGAGCACGGCGTGTCCGCGACCCGCCCGCTCCGTGACGGCGTTCACGCACCAGTAGCGGCCGTAGATGAAATAGACGTACGCGTTCCCCGGCCGGCCGAACAGATGCTCCGTGCGCGACGTGCGCCCCACGACGGCGTGCGATGCGGGATCATCCCCGCCGAGGTACGCCTCGGTCTCGACGATGCGGCCGCTCGTGACGCCGCCGTCGCCGCGGCACTCGAGGATCGCTCCCAACATCTCCCGCGCCACCAGCGTCGTGTCCCGGGAGAAGAACGCCCGCGACAGCGCGCGCCGGCGCCGGTTCGCGCGCCCCACCATGCCGCTACGTCAGGCGTCGCCGGTCTTGGTCGGTCGGCTCCGCGTCGTCGTGCCTCGGGCGCGCGGGCGCCGCGGACGGGCGGCGGGAGTCTCCTCCACGGCCGCTTCCTCTGCGGGCTCGACTTCCTCCACCGGCGCGGCGACGGGCGCGGAACGCGAGCGACCGCCTTCGACCACACCGACGCTGAGCAGCTCCGGCGGGGGGCCAGCCGGTGCCGCCCGGCCGCGCGGGGCACTCCTGCTCCGCACCACACTGCGCGGACGGATTCCGCGCGGGGCCGGATGCGCCGCTCCGCCGGATGCCATCCCACCCGCGGCCCCAGCGGCCGCGGCATGCGAGGCAGCCGTGAACTGCAGCTGTTCCGCCACCGGCGGAACGGCGGCGGGCAACGCCACCTCGTAGTCGGCGCCGCGGCGCCGGAGATCGATGACCTCCGCGTCGTGCGCGTCCTGCAGGATGCGGAAGAAATTGCGCTCGGCCAGGCTTTCGCTGTCGTGGCCGAGCAGATCGTGCGCGGCCGCACGCATGGCCGCCGCCGGCACCGCCTCGTCGCCGTGCACGAGCTTGGCGGCCGTGCGCCGCACCAGGTCGAACGCTTCCTCGCGCGTCAGCCGCTCCCCCGCGTGGCCTACCGAGAGCGCGGGCGTGACAGCCCGGACCGGTACGACCTCCTCGGGCGCGGCCTCGTCCGGCCCTAGATCTCCAACCGGGATCAGACCGGCGACGGCCTCTCCCACCGTGGCCGCCACGGGCACCGATCCCGGCGCCTCCCGCTCGCGCCCGGCGCCACCCCGCCGGCCACCCCGACCGCGCCGTGAGCGCCGCGGCCGGTCCTCGACCGCCGGCTCCCCCGCCGCTCCATCGGCGTGGTCCGCTCCCATACCATCGTGCATCAGCACCGGCGGCGTCGAGTCGGCCACCGGCAGCTCGCCCGCAAATGTCGCGTCCTGCCGCGGCGGGCCGATCTCGAGCTGGCCGTTTTCGAGCTTCGTAAGCGCGAGCAGCTTGCGGTGCGCCGCCTCCTGCACGAAGCGGGAGAACTTCGACATGCCCAGATTCTTCTCGTCGAACGAGCTATCGATGTCCTGCATCACCTGCTTGAGCCGGTCGGCGCGCATGACGTCGCCGTTGCGCTGCATGCGGGCGACCGCTTCCGCGACCAGCTCCCACGGATCGCGCCGCGCGGCCATATCGTCCTGCGCGCTTCCGGCCCGCACCAATCCGGCCAGGGCGTTGTAGCTGTAGTACTCGTCGCAATTCATCACGAGCAGATCGCTCGAGGACTCGCGAATGCCGACGCCGATCACGTACTTGCCGTACTCCTTGAGCTTGATCACGAGCGTCGAGAAATCCGAATCGCCGGACAGCAGGATGAACGTGCCGATCTCGGGACGCGTGAACACGAGCTCGAGGGCATCGATCGCCAACCGGATGTCGGTGGCGTTCTTCTTCGATGACCCGTACGCCGGCGCCATGATCATGTCGATCGACGATTCCGCGAGCGGGGCGACGTATTGGGGATAGCGGCGCCAATCCGCGTAGGCGCGGCGCAGCTGGACCTTCCCCTTGATGATCGCCGACGAGAGCAGGTTCCGCAGCTCGGTCTGGAGATCGGATCGGATCCCCATCGTGACGTTGTCGAAATCGATGAGCAGGGCGGCGTTAGGCGCCATGAGGGGAGCGCCCATCCCCATCGTTTGGGGATTATTCACTTGTGTGTGTACCACTGGAGGGGCGGCCGCGGCGATGGGTGCTCGCAGCGCGGGGCGATGGGCCGCGGATGCGCGGCCGGGCCCGCGACGGGGCGGGCGAGTGTTGCTCGGCATCAATGCTGTAATCTACTGGGCGGCAATGGGTTAAGTAAGGTTGAAGGCGGGGCGGGCGCGGCCGCCGG
>PLLD01000039.1 GCA_003141205.1 Gemmatimonadota bacterium | reverse complement strand
TGCCAAAACGGTTGGCGCCACATCGACATTGCCGACCGGCGCGGAATCGACCGCGCCGCGTGCGAAGTCCGGTCCCCAGGCGATCAGCGTGTTGTGGATCACGTAGGGGGAGAGGCCGCCATGCGATCCACGGACGCCCTCGGCGACCGGCGGCCCGCTGGCCGCGATGGACTGCGCTCCGACCACGCCGTATCGGTTCGTATCGTTCGTCCAGGGTAACGTGACCATGAGATCCGGTCCGCGCGCCGTCGATTGCTCGTCGATCACACCGAGCGCGAAGGTGCCCGGCACGTCGCCCTGCGTCGAGTTGGCCGCGCCGGCGGTGAAGACGACATCGGCCCAGCTCCGGCGCTGCAAGTAGTGCGCGATCCGGACAATTTTCGCGGGGTCGTGCCCACGGACATGGAGGAGCACGGATTGGGCTTCGTTGTCGACGACCACGTCCGTCGATGTCCGGCTCGCCTTGAACCCAGCGTTCACCAGGGAGTCGACCACCGCGACCTCGGTCCCCGACGTCGCAAAACCGTGATCCGACAACACGAGTACGTCGGTCCGCCCCGCAAGACCCCGGGCCGCAACTGCCTGCAGCAAGAGCCCGATATTCCGATCGACCGCGCGGAGTGCCGCCCGTGCCTCGGGCGATCCAGGCCCGAACAGATGCTGCGACTCATCGGGCTCCGTCATCCAGTCGAACAGCACACGGGGCTGCTGAACGGGGACGACGTACTCTCTGATGATGCGCTCCGTCCAATCGAGGAGCATCGTCAGAGACCCTGCGCTGCTATCGGTGGGAGCGCGCCCGAATCGCGCGAGGACCGCAGCGCTTACGCTGTCGGGGTAGGCGACCCGCGCGCCACCATCGAACCCGCCGTCGATCAAAACTCCGCCCCCCGACGGCGCCCGCACATCGGATATCAACGCGTTGCCGGTCGATCCCGAGCTCACGGCGACGTACGAGATCCCAAGTTTCCGAAGCCGCTCAGCCAGCGTCGGGACGAATAGGAGCCCGCCCCGCTGTGTGGAGTCCAGCCTGAGAAGCGCGCGTGAATCGGATGTGGCCAAAAGCGCAACTGAGTCCACCGCCGGCGCCCACAGCGCGTTGCTGGTGAGTCCGTTCCTTTCCGGGAACGTGCCGGTGGCGATGGCGGCCGCGTTGACCCGGGTGACGGTCGGTATCGCGGCGTGCGTGCTCGCGAAGCTCACGCCCTCGCGCCGTAGCCGGGCCAGCGTCGGCATGTCGCGCTCGGTGATCGCGTCGGGCCGCAGGCCGTCGAGGACGAGCACGATGACCATGCGCGGCCCGACATCTGGTGCGGCCGGCAACCAGGCGACCGCCGCGCCCCCCAACAGAGCTAGTGCGAGCGCAACGGCGGTATGAGAGAGAAGGCGGCGATGACCTGACATGTGCTCGCGAGCGCGTGAGCGATAGCGGATTCCCCGGCGCACAAACATAAGTGCGGGCACTGCTACCAGGCGCGCAGACGCGAGCCCTAGATCGCGTCCGTCAGGCTCGTGAACTCGAAGTCATGCACCTTGAGCCGAGGAACCGCGACCTTCTCCGTCGCGCGCACCGCGGGGCCAAACGCGTCGATCTTGTTGAATACGAAGAAGGGCGACTCGAGGAATCGAAAAGTCTTGAGCGGCTTTGTCACCTTCCCGTTCTCGATGAGGAACGTCCCATCACGCGTCACGCCGCTCAACAACAGCGTCGACGAATTGCCGCCGCGCGCGCGCGCGTATGGTCCCGCGATGATCGGTGCGTACCCATGGTCGCGCGCGGCATCGGGTCTAAGACGCTAGTGCCCGTTCTCGCCGAACGCAACAATCCATATTGCGCTCTCGGTCAGCGCACGCATCGCATCGCGATGATCGGGAACCGGTCGCCCGCCACGCTACTCTCTGACAAGCATCCCCGCGTACGGCCCGAGCAACTCCCTATTCCACCACCGCCCGGTCGCCCTGCGCGTGGCCCAATCGGTAAACCAGTAGCGCCAGAGCACCGTGCGCACCTGTGTCGGCGCCGCCCCCGCAAAGGGATTCCCGGCAAAGAGCCGCAGCACAGACGGCTCGTTCGCGAGCAGCCGCGCCTCCGTCTCCACAACCCAGGAACTCGCCTCCGGAGGGCCCAGCGAAGCGAACCACAGATTCCACTCGAAGCGCGGCTGGTACGGCGCGTAGATCCCGGGCGGCTTCAGCGGGTCCTGCGGCTTGAACCGGAACGGATACGGCGTCCACGTCCGGCCATCGCGCGAGCCCTGGAACTCGATCTCGTACTGCTCCGTCGTCATCACGGCGAAGAGCCCATACCGCTCCGCTATGCGAAAGGGCTCGACCGCACGCGCGGGCCAGCCGAACGCGGAGCCCGCGAAGAACGCCTCCGCGATCGTTGCGTACCAGAGGCCGGCGAGCACCGCGGTCCGGGCATACGCCCACGGTGTGCGCGCCGGCGGCGCCGATTCCGGCGCCGGTACCCCGATCGCGCGGAACAGATCGTCGTCCAGCAACAGCACTCCAAGCACCAGCACGAGATAGTTGAGAAACGCGTAGTTGGCGGTCAGGATGATCGCGACCTGGAGCGGCGTCACGATGCAGAAGCACGCGATGCGCGCGCGTCGAGGAAGCAACAGCATCCACGGAACGAGCAGCTGCAGCACCAGGATCCCGAGCGTGACGGCGGCGTGCACCGCGTGCGGCAGCTGTTGCGCATACCACCCGATCCAGGTCGGCAGCGGGTTGTTCTCGTAGTAGTGATCCATTGCCGTCAGCGTGCGCCACTGGACGTCGCCGCTCAGGATCTTCACCACACCCGACCCGAAATAGATCCGGAACCACTCCCAGAGCAGCATGAACACCGCCGCGCGCGCGGGAGGATCGCTGGCGCCCAGCCGGGGACGCACACCGCGCGGAGCGAGGAAGCTCGATACGAACCCCGCCTCCATCAGCATCCCGTCGGATTGATACGACGAGAACACCTGCAGCGCGCCGACGCAGGACAGGAAGAGGATCGTCGACAGTGCAACCGTTAGGCGAGGCCAGATGTTGAGCGTCAGCAGCACCGACGCACACAATCCCGCGACGATGAGTGCGGTGAGCGCACCGTCGCCGGAGCCGAGCCACAGGAGCGTCGGCGCATACCAAATGCGGAGCGGACCCGGCGCCACCTCCGCCACGGCAGCGAGATAGGCGCCGACCGGCTGGATCCCACGCGAGCCGATCAGCCCATGGATCTGGAACGCGAGCGAGAGGAAGGCCGACACGAAGATGCCACCGAGCGCGCGCAAAAAAATCCAGCGCGCCCACAGATGGCCGCGGGGAGTGGTCACATTGGTGGGCGCCGGTCAGCCCTCCCTAGCGGCGACGCTTGCGGCGCTTGTGGGTTTGCCGCGGGCGCCGAGCGGTGTACTCCCGCTTGAGGCGGGTCGCGACATCGGGCGCCGGCGCCGCGTCGAGCGGCTCCAGCTCACGCTCCAGCGTGAAACCGAAATACCCGACGTTGACCTCGCGCGCGAACGGCACCGCCCGTCGCCCCGGCGCATACACGATGTTCCCGACCGTCCGCGTCGCGTCCTTGCGGATCAGATCCATCGGGATCTGCGTCCCCTCGATCGCCGCGCGCGGAGTCCCCCACCGATCCGCGAAATACCGCAGGTTCCCCGCGACCGCGCCCCAGCTCCCGCACACGCTCGAGCGCGATACCCGCGCCGGATGTCCATCCGCCGTCGCCTCATCGATCACGAGGTCGAACGGCATGATCGCGGCGACGAGATCCGCGAAGGCGCGCAAGGTCGCATCGGTCGCGGTCGGCATCGCGGTCGGCAGCGGCAACCCGACGCTGCGATAGACGCTCCCCATCGCCAGCGCGGCATCCTCGAGCGCCTTCACGAGCACCCCCCGCCACTCCGCCCACTCGTGTATGTCCTCGTCGAACATATGCCGCGGCAGACCGTACACCTCCCCGATCGCTCCGAACCGCGTGAACGCCTCGGCGTACACATTGTACGCCGTCAGGTGGTCGCTCCCCGCGATCAAAAGGCCGTTCAGGTTGCGCTCCTCCCGCGTCATCCGGTGCAGCGACTCGATGGAGCTCATCACCGCGAGGTGCGGCAGGATCGCGTCGTCCCCGTGCACGATGAGCTCCGCCCAGGACCGGTCGACCGGCAACGCTTCCACTGCGCGCCCATAGTCCGACAACCGGTCGTGCGCGATGATCCCGCGCCCCGTGAGGAGCGCCAGCGCCTCCCGGTACGCGCGCGCATCGAGCGCGACGGGCAGCTCGAGATCGTCCGCGCGCACGCCGAGCGCGGCGCAGGTGAGAGCGACGCGCTCCGAGTCGCCGGCGAGCTGAAACTCGGGGGGCACCGGGCGCAACGATCCGAAATCGATGTCCCGGTCCGACAGCAGGAAAACCCGTCCCCCCGCCACGCGCCCATGCACGCGCCCGGCCATCTGGAGGATTTCGTTCGCCCCCAGATGCACGCGCGTGAGCACGTTGCGCCCGTGCTCGATCACGTTCGCGAAGCGCGTATCGTCGATGACGACGGTATCGAGTCCGTGCACGTTGAGCGCGCTCTGCCCGGCGGCCGTCATCGTGAGCAGGTACGGCTTGGTCACGGTGCCGTCGAGGAAGGGGCGAATCACGCGGATCGGCTCCCCGCCGTGATAGAACGCGACCGTGATCCGCTGGAAGCGCTCCCCGACGACGCCCGCCGCCTGCTCCACGCCCGCGCGCGTCGGCAGGAACACCCCGACGCCGCGCCCCTTGTGTACGACATCGCGCAGGAACCGGTCGTCTAGAAACTCGACCGGGTCCTTCCGGACAACGCGCACATCGGCCGCCTTCGCGGGATCGAACGCCGAGCTTTCCAGCACCGCGGCCGCACTCAGATAGCGCGCGAAGAAGCGGGGATCGACGGTGGCCGACAGCCAGATGAAGCGGCACCCGACGCGCTTGCCGAGCGCGAGGCATAGCTCGAGCTCGGCCGATGTCTGATGGATTTCGTCGACGAGGAGCGTGTCGGTCGGCAGGATGTCGCCGTCCTGAAACCACCGCCGCGCGATCCCGGTCGTCACGATCACGACCGTCCATGTCGGGGTCTCGGGGGTGGCTTCACGCTCGCGATTGACGACTCCGACGCGGAGCGCCGTCGTGCCGAGGATCGTTTCCGCGATCGGACGGATCGCGAGCGTTTTCCCCGTTCCGGTGCCGGCGACGATCCCGAATCCCTTGCCGCCCGCGGCCAGCGTGCGCAGCTCCGCCCCGTGTGTCCGCTCGAGCACCGTGTCGAGGTGCAATCCCATCGCGAGCTCGATCGTCTCGCATGCCGCCCGAGTGGGGGCGATGACGATGACCCGCCCTGTCGGCGGGTCGGCGGCAACAAATGCGTCGTGATCGGGAGGGAGGTAGCGGTCGGTCGGGGAGCGCCGCATCACGCGGCCTCCGTCAGCGACGGGGCACCCGGACCCTGGGCGACGGGGGAGGGGGCGGCGGCGGCGGCGATGCCGCTTTGGGCTTGGCCACGACGATCGGTCCTTTGGGCGGCGAGGTGACCCGCACGGCGCGGCTCGACCCCACCGCGGGGCGGTCCGTGCCAAGTATCAGGTGTGCGTTCGGAGCGTGCACCTTGGCCGCCTCCGCGCAGCTCGTCGGCGCAGGCTGCTGCGCGGCCGGGACCCCAGCCAGCCACACGCGACACATCCCCGGCGGGGGCTGATGCCCCGGAGGAACCGGAACTGCCCTGGGCGCAGGCGATGCGGCCGGCCCTTGGGCAACCAGGAATCCCGGGGGGGCGATGACCGCGACCGCGACGAGCGCGAGGAGACGCACGGAAGGTGGTACCCCCCTCGGCGGCGAGCGGGTCCACTCAATCGCCAAAGGAGGTTCCGATCGCGCGGGCGGTCATCACGACATCGCCCTCGGGGTCGACACGCTTGGGCTGCCGCAGCACGTCGGCGATCGGAATCGTGACGATATGCGGCGGTTGAAGCGCCAGCATCTCCCCCCACCTGCCATCCGCCACCGCGCGAACAGCGGCCCCGCCAAATCGGGTCG
>PLLD01000336.1 GCA_003141205.1 Gemmatimonadota bacterium | reverse complement strand
TGACGGACCTCGCATGACGGACCACACGGCGGGGTCCGTCCGCATCGTCGTCAAGCTCGGCGGGTCCTTCCTGCGTGACCCCTCGCGTCTGGCGGCCGCCGTGGACGTCGTGAACGCGCTCCCGCGCGATGCGGGGCTTCTGATCGTGCCCGGCGGCGGCCCGTTTGCCGACGCGGTGCGCGATGCCGATCGCGCCTTGCGGTTCGGAGACGAAGCCGCGCATTGGATGGCGGTCCTCGCCATGGATCAGGTCGCGCACATCCTCACCGAGCGGCTGGACCGCGCCACCCTGGTCGAGACGCAGCACGAGATCGACGGCGTCGCCGGGACGGGTCGACCCGTGCTGGCGCCGTATCGATTGCTCCGTGCGGCCGACGCTCTGCCGGGCGCGCTTCCGCACACATGGGACGTGACCAGCGACAGCATCGCCGCGTGGTTCGCCGGGCAGCTGGGTGCCCGGTGTTTGGTCCTCGTGAAGACCGTCGCGCCCGCCGCGGGCGGGCTACGAGACCTTGTGGATCCGTACTTCGGACTCGCGCTCCCGAGTGGGGTGACCGGGAGCGCCGTTACGCTCGACCAGCTCGCGGACGCGGTCCGTCGAGATGACGCCGGTCCGGCCGCCGGTGCACGCGGCACCGCGCACCCCCATGATGTCCGCCTCGAGGGATCGGGCACGCGATAGGTCGTCGATCCCGAGCGAGCCCGCGAGTGCCACGAAGAGGCCGGCCGCGTGCGCGGCGCTGATCCAGCGTGCGATCGTGTCCGCCCCCATACAATCGAACAGCGTCCGCCGCGGATCTGTCTTTTCCGCGGTGTCGAGCAGCAGGCCGGCCGCGCCCGACTCCTTCGCGACCTCGAGCACGTCCCACGCTCCCAGGCTGGTCTCGGCAGGGTGATCCGCGTAGGTCGCCAGAACGAGCGCCGGTCCGCTCTCCCCGTCCAGCGCGCCGCGGAACGCGGTCGCGACGCGCGCCCCGGTCGCGACATCGGTAATCCCATCCAGACCGACCTTGACGAAGGCGAGGCCGATCTGGGCCATCGCGCGCGCGGCCCCGCCGTCCGTCTCGGGTGTCCCGGCCGAGCTCAGATCGCCGAATGCCGCGCTCACGGGGCGGAGCGGTGTCGAGACCGCGACGATCGCACAGAGGGTATCCAGCGCGACGGGGCCGAGCGGTCCGCCCGACGGGTCCTTCGCGTCGATGATGTCGGCGCCGCCGTCGATCGCCGCGCGCGCTTCCGCCGCATCGCGGACGCTGACCAGTATGCGCATGGGCTTCATGCGGGGCGCGTGCGATGCGCGGTGACCCTTAGGTGCTTTAGGTGCTCCGACCGCACGTCGTCGGGAGGGGTGAGATAGCCCCACGAGAGGGAGCCCTCCTGCCGGTAGGTCTTTCCGAGCGTGATCGCGAGCTTCGCTTTGGCGAGCTCCTTACCGAGATAGAATGCGTGCGTCGGCTCGTCCACACCCAGCTGCGCGAATATCTCCTGGATATCCGTCCCGCGAACGAACCGCTCCGCGTTGAGGACGGTGATCGTGTCCCGGTCGGTGAAGATCCGGAAATTCGCGTCGGTGATCGACGTTTGGAGCTGGCGCAGCTCGGATTCCGTGTACGCCAGGATCTTCGGGTCCTTGACCGTCACGAGCCGATCGTCGATCCGCTTCGGCATCTGCCGGTCCACGACGGCGTAGCGCATGAGGCGGCGCGCGATGTCGATCTCGCGCACGGAGCCGCGCGCCCACGGGATGACCTCGGTGGTGAGCACCGCGCGGATTCCGAGCTCCTGACAGACGGCGATCAGTACCGCATTCACCCCCGTCGAATCGGCGGCGGTGAGCTCCGTGATGTTGCCGATCCCCATGAGCAGCTCCGCCGCCGGGTAGCGGCGCCGCACCTCCGCGTACCGCTCGAGCGACGCGAAAAAGCCGAAGCCGATCGGCTCGATTACGGGATCGATCAAATACGGTATGCTCAACCGCTCGAGCGCAGCCACGCTCGGCTCGAGCGTGTCGAGACCGGCCCCGAAATCGGGAATCACGACGACCCGGGCGCCGGTGCCGGCCAGATCCCGCGCGACGGCGATGTTCGATCCGTTCACGCTCAGCACCATTCGCGCGCCCGCCTCGACGGCCGTCCGAATCTCGGCGGGATCGAACGAATCGATGCTGACCGAGATCCCGACGTCCACGAGATCCCGGACGACGGCGGCCAGCTCGGGGAAGGCGAGCCCCGGGGTGCAGCCCACATCGATCACATCGGCGCCGGATGCGCGGAAGTAGTCCGCTTCGCGCCGAATGACCTCGCGCGTGAGCCGCGGGGCGTTGTTGATCTCGGCCAGGATCTCGATGTCCCAGGCGCCGTAGTCGGCCGCCTGGGCCGCGCGCCCGAAAAATTCGGGGATCTCGCGCAGATCCTTCGGGCCGCGAACCACGCGCACCCCGGTTCGCTCGGCAATGACGTCCGGGTCCCCTTCGCACAGCCCGGGGATCATGACCATGTCGGTGCCGTCGGGGAGCTGCAGAAAGCGCGCGATCCACACCGTCGTCATGAGCGCGGCGACGGTAATCTTGAGCGCCACCACCGTGTACTCCCATGGCGGCGCGGGAGTCATCCCCGCGAGCGTCGCCGATAGCGCCGGCTCGGCCAGCTTGCCGGTGACGAAGACGACGTGTCGCGGAGACGAGGCGGTGTCGGAAGGCATGTGGGGCCGTTCGGAAACGGTCCCTACCGGCGGTCGCCGCCCTGCACGAACTTCTTCGGGTTTCCCTCGAGCGCGCCCCCGGCAGCCGGGCGCCAGAGGACGACCTCCTCGAGTTGGCGCGCGAGCGCGAAGTCCTTCTCGGTAATCCCGCCCGCGCTGTGCGTCGACAGCTTCACCCCGACGCGCGCCCATGTCACGCTGAGATCCGGATGGTGATTGGCCGCCTCGGCCATGTACCCGATCGCATTGACGAGCATGAGCGTGACGGGCCAGCCGTCGGTCTTGTAGTACCGCCGGATCCAGCCGTCCTCGAAGTACCAGCCGGGGAGCAGGGCCAGGTTGTCGGCGATCTCGGTTTCGGAGTAGGTCGGTTCTTTTTTCGTCATATTCCCCGCGCCTCGTTGGCGATTAAAGGCCCATGCTATCCTGACGGGTGATCTCGGGCAAGTAGTGCGCCGCTCCTGGATCCTCCGGGCGACGGGCGCGCGGGAACGGGCGACGGTACCTGTGTCGGCGTCGGTGCCGGCGGAGGAGGCGGAGGAGGTGGCGGAGGTGGCGGAGGTGGCGGAGGCGGCGGCATCCATACCTTTGTCCCACCGCCGCGAGCACGACCGCTCCCAGCCAGAGCGCCCAGAGCGTCATCCCATCACGTCCCCGCCATTCACGAAAATCGTATGGCCCGTGAGAAAGGACGCCGCCGGGGACGCGAGATAGACGGCCGCGTTCGCGACATCCTCCGGCGTTCCGAGACGGCCCAGCGGGATCCCGGCAGCGATCGCTTTCCTGCGCTTCGCATCGAGACCGTGCGCGAACTCCGTTTCGATCCAGCCGGGCGCCAGGATATTCACCCGCACGCCGGGGGCAAGCGAGCGCGCCAGCGACTTGCTGAAGGAGAGGATGCCGCCTTTGACGGCCGAGAACATCTGCGGATTCTGCCCGGGCATCCCCGTGAGCACGTGATCCCAGCTCATGTTGACGATCACGCCCCCCGTGCTCTGCGCGCGCAAGAGGTCCGCCGCTGCCCACGACATGAGAATGGTGCCGCGCAGGTCGACGGTGAGGAGCCGATCCAGTTTGGCCGCCACGGACAGCTCGGCCCCCTGTCCGGTCAGGATGTCGGCACCGGCGTTGTTGATCCATGCGTCCACGCGAGGCAGGGTTGCCTGCGTCTTGACGATGAGTGCCGCGATCGAGACGGGGTCGGCCAGGTCGAGCGGGAACAAGTGGGCGGTGCGCCCCAGGGACCGGACCGCGTCGAGGGTCTCCCGCGCGCCGTCGGCGTTGGAGGCGTAGGTGAGGCCGAGGGTGGCTCCGGCAGCCGCTGCCCCGAGGGCGATCGCGCGCCCGATCCCGCTCGAAGCGCCCGTCACGACCACGGTCAGCCCGTCGAGCGGCAGACGGGGATCGCTCATACTGGATAACTTACACCGTGCCGAGCGCCGACGCCGTGCCGGATCGGGAGAATGCGAGTGCTGCTCCGAGGGCTGTTCCGAATGGCGGAGCGGCACGGATCTGGGTGGAGGAGCTCGTCTCCCCGCCGAGTGCCGTGGACGCGTTCGAGCGCCTGGGCGATCTGCCCTACGCGCTGCTCCTCGACAGCGGTGCCAATCCGCAGCGATTGGGGCGGTACTCCTTCCTCGCCGCCGATCCGGTGGCCGTCGTGCGATCGAAGGGAGCTCGGATGGAGATTATCCCGTGCGCGTCGGGGGCGACGTGGGGAGCCGCGCCGGACGGCGATCCGCTGAGCGCGGCGCGCGCCTTTCTGCGCTCCGTGGCGGCGGAGGCGATCCCCGGGATCCCCCCCTTTCAGGGTGGGGTTGCCGGGTACCTCGGGTATGACTTCGGCGCAACGCTCGAGCGATTGCCCGCGCCGCGCTACGATGACCTTGCGATCCCGGATGTCGTTCTCGGATGCTACGCGTGGGTCGTCGCGTGGGACCACGGGTCGTCGCGCGCGTGGGTCGTGACGGTGGGAGCCCAGGAGAATGCGGCCCGCGCGCGATTGGCGATGCTCCGGGAGCGGCTGGCCGGGCCGCCGCGGCGCCCGCCGCGCCGGCTTCCGGACCCGCCGCCCCCCGTCGAACCGGCCTCCTTCGAGCGGGCCGCGACGTATCCGGTGCCCGACTTTCCGTGGCTGCGCTCCTCCTTCACGCACCCCGGATATCTCGCCGCGGTGGCCCGGGTCAGGGAATATCTCTTGGCGGGTGACATCTACCAGGCCAATCTCTCGCAGCGCCTCGAAGCCCCATTTCACGGCGATCCGTGGGACCTCTACCGGCGGCTCCGCAGGATCAATCCCGCGCCGTTCGCGGCGTACTTCGACACGGGGGATCTCGTCGTCGCAAGCGCGTCACCCGAGCGCTTTCTGCGCCTGACCACGGATGGGGCGGTCGAGACGCGCCCGATCAAGGGCACTCGGCCGCGGGGATACGGGCCGGAGCACGACGCCGCGCTGGGGCAGGCGCTGACCGAGAGTGAGAAGGACCGGGCCGAGCACGTCATGATCGTGGACCTTCTCCGTAACGACCTGTCGCGCGTGTGCGCGCTCGGGTCGGTGCGCGTTCCGGAGCTCTTCTCACTCGAGCGCTACGCGACCGTCCACCATCTCGTATCGACGGTCGTCGGGCGCCTCCGCCCGTCGATGGACGCGATCGATCTCATTCGGGCGACGTTTCCCGGCGGCTCGATCACGGGGGCGCCCAAGATCCGCGCGATGGAGATTATCGCCGAGCTCGAGCCCTCGGCGCGCGGCGTGTATTGCGGATCCGTGGGGTATCTCAGCTGCACCGGCGCCGCGGATCTGAGCATCGTCATTCGGACCTATCTGGTGCGCGGCGAGCGGGTGTATTTTTCCGTCGGCGGAGGGATCGTCGTGGACTCGGAGCCCGAGGGAGAGTACCGCGAGACGCTGGACAAGGCGCAGGCGCTGATCGCGGCGCTCGAGCCGTGAGCGGGACCCCGGTCAGGAGCGCGACGTGCTAGCATGTTGGGTCAACGGCCGCTCCATCGATCCACGGAATCCGGCGATATCGGTCCTGGATCGTGGGTTCCTCCTCGCGGACGGGGTGTTCGAGACGATGCGTGCGGCGCGCGGTGTCGTGCTGCATCTCGATGCGCATCTCGCCCGGCTCGCCCGCGCCACGGACAGACTCGCGATCGCATGGCCGCCGCATCTCGATGAGACGGTGTCCGATGCTTCGCATGCGCTCCGGGCAGAGGGCGCGGATGCGGCGGTGCGACTCACGGTGACCCGCGGGATCGGGAGCGGGTTCGCGCCCGTCGCGGGGGCCGAGCCGACGAGTGTGCTCGTCATTCAGCCGCTTCCGCCCGTTCCGGGCCATATGGCGGCGCGTGGCCTCTCGACCGTGATCGTCGCGGGGCGGCGGAACGACGAGGGACCGACCGCCGGGCTCAAGACCCTCTCGTACACAGACCACGTCGTGGCGTTTCTCGAGGCGCGCCAGCGCGGGGCGGACGACGCGATCGTGCTCGACGCGCACGGGCACGTCGCGGAAGGGGCGGCGAGCAACCTCTTTGTCGTGATA
>PLLD01000135.1 GCA_003141205.1 Gemmatimonadota bacterium | reverse complement strand
TGCGCCCGAGATAACGCTCCGCTCCCGCGTGGGGGCCGGCTGGCTCTTCGATCTCTTCCGGGCTCGACGCTGCCACAGGCTTTACAGCGCTCTCCAAGTTCGTTAAGCTTATGGGCTTACGACTATTGGGCTACGATACGCGGCTGAGGCAGAATATACCACATGGCGTTTGAAAAGGCAGCAACGATCGCGCGGCATCGAACGAGCGACGCGGACACGGGCTCCGCACAAGTGCAGGCGGCGGTGTTGACGGCACGGATCAACTATCTAACCGACCACTTCCGCACGCATCCCAAGGATCACCACAGCCGGCAAGGCCTGCTCAAGATGGTTGGCCGCCGGCGGCGCTTGTTGAACTATCTCAAGCGTACGGAGGTCGACAGTTACCGGACGCTGATCGACACGCTCGGCCTCCGCTACTAGTCACCCCCCCCCATGCCACGCATCGAAACAATGTTTGCCGGGCGACGCCTGGTCCTCGAGACCGGTCGCATGGCGAAGCAAGCCGCAGGCTCGGCCACCGTCACCTACGGTGACACGATGGTCCTTGCCGCCGTGACCGTCAGCGATTCCATCAGCACCCTCCCCTTCTTCCCGCTCACGGTCGAGTACAAGGAAAAGACCTACGCGGCCGGAAAGATCCCGGGGGGCTTCATCAAGCGCGAGGGACGCCCGCAGGATCAGGAGATCCTGTCGGCGCGCATCATCGATCGTTCGATCCGGCCGCTGTTCCCGGAAGGGTTCAAGAACGAGATCCAGGTCTTCGTGTACGTGATCTCGGCCGATCAGGAGAACGATGCCGATGTGCTCGCGCTGCTCGCGACATCCTTCGCGCTGAACGCGTCGAAGATTCCCTTCGCGGGCCCGATCGCCGGTGTGCGCGTGGGGCACGTGCAGGAGAAGTGGGTCCTCAACCCGACCTTCCAACAGCTCGAGTACAGCGACCTCGATCTCGTCGTCGCCGGCTCGGCTGAGTCGATCGTGATGGTTGAAGGGGGCGCGCTCGAGGTCAGCGAATCCGACGTCGTCGAAGCGCTGCAGCTCGCGCACGGCGGGATCAAGGAGCTGATCGGAATCCAGAAGGACTTGCTGAGCCAGGCCTCGGTCAAGAAGATGTCGTGGACGCCGGCGGCGCTGCCCGACGGGCTCGATGCCAAGGTCCGCGCCCTCGCGGGTCCGCGCATGAACGAGGCGATCAACCAGCCCGACAAGCTCGCGCGCATCGAAGCGATCGAGCGCGTGAAGCGGGAAGTCGCCGCCCTCCTCGCCGTGGAGTACCCGGACAAGGGACGCGACATCGGGAATCTCATCGGCGACTCGGAGTACGAGGCGCTGCGCGCCCAGGTGCTCGACACCCGGCATCGCGTCGATGGCCGCGCGCCGGACGCGGTACGGCCGATCACGATCGAAACCGGACTGCTCCCGCGGGCGCACGGCTCCGCGCTCTTCACCCGCGGCCAGACGCAAGCGCTCGCGGCCGTGACGCTGGGGACCGCGAACGACGTCCAACGGCTCGACTCGATCGACGACGTCGGCGAGACGACCAAGTCGTTCATGCTGCACTACAACTTCCCCCCCTTCTCGACGGGGGAGGTGCGCCCCGTGCGCGGCACGAGCCGGCGTGAGATCGGCCACGGGCACCTCGCGGAGCGCGCGCTGCAGGCGGTGCTGCCGGTCTTCGAGGAATTCCCCTACACGATTCGGATCGTCTCCGACGTCCTCGAGTCCAACGGCTCGTCGTCGATGGCGTCGGTCTGCGGTGGCTCCCTCGCGATGTACGACGCGGGCGTGCCGATCCGATCGGCGGTCGCCGGGGTCGCGATGGGCCTGATCAAGGAAGGGGACCGCTACGCGATCCTGACCGACATCCTCGGCACCGAGGACCACCTGGGCGACATGGACTTCAAGGTCGCCGGAACGGAGCAGGGGATCACGTCGATCCAGATGGACATCAAGATCGCCGGGCTCGACGTGGCGATCATGCAGGAAGCGCTGGAGCAGGCACGGCGTGCGCGCCTGTTCATCATCGGTGAGATGGCCCGTGCCCTGGCGGCCCCGCGCGGGGACCTGTCGCCGTACGCGCCCCGCATCGTCACGATGAACATCAGCCCCGAGAAGATCGGCGACCTGATCGGTCCGAAGGGGAAGACGATTCGCGGGATCCAGGAAGAGACGGGTGCGGAGCTCACGGTGGACGACACCGGTCTCGTCACCATCGCAGCCGTCGGTGGCGATGCGATGCAGCGTGCCCGCGAGATGGTGCAGGCGTTGACGGCCGAGCCGGTGGTCGGCGAGACGTACGAGGGGACGGTGAAGAGCACGACCGCGTTCGGCGCGTTCGTCGAGATCATGCCCGGCACCGAGGCGCTGCTGCACATCTCCGAGATGCGGTGGGGCCGTACGGACAAGACGGAAGACGTGGTCAAGCGCGGGGATCGCGTCAAGGTGAAGCTCGTCGACCGGGACGAGCGGGGACGCCTCCGGCTGTCGATGCGGGCACTCCAACCGAAGCCCGAAGGGTTCACGGAAGAGAGTGGCAGCGGAGGGGGCGAGCGCGGGGGCGGCGGTGGCGGTGGCGGTGGCGGAGGAGGCAGGGACGGCGGCAACGGCCGGTCCTCCTCGCGTCGGCGCGGCTAAGTGACGCCGGCCCGAGCGAGTGGCGACGCCCTGCGCGCCACCACGCTCCCCAATGGTCTCACGGTCCTGTCAGAATTCGTCCCGGGGGTTCGCTCGGTGGCGATCGGCGCGTGGGTTCGAGCGGCGTCGCGCCACGAGGCGCCCGGCGTGATGGGCGTCTCGCATTTTCTCGAGCACATGGTGTTCAAGGGGACGCGGACGCGCAGCGCGAAGGACATCGCGCTCTCGCTCGAGGCGCTGGGCGGCTCGCTCGACGCCTATACCGCGCGCGAGCATACCTCCTTTCAGGCGCGCGTCCTGGATCGCCACCTGCGCGAGGCGGCGGACGTCCTGGCGGATCTGCTCTACCAGCCCGCATTGCGCGCGGAGGACCTGACTCTCGAGCGCAACGTCATCCTCGAGGAGATCAGCACGGTCGAGGATACGCCCGACGATCTCGTGTTCGAGCTGCACAACGCCGCGCTCTGGGGGCAGCACCCGTACGGCTTCTCGATCCTCGGAACGCGCGAGACCGTGTCGCACCTCGGGACGCGGGAGCTGCGCGCCCTGCACGAGCGCGCGTATCACCCGCCGTTGACCGTCGTGGCCGCCGCCGGCAACGTGGATCACGACGATCTATTGGCGACGCTGCAGTCCACGGGCTGGATGGACGTCCCGCGCGGCGTGGAGCTACCGCTGCCCGCGCCGCTCCCGGTCGCCGCGCCCCGCCAGGACCAGCACATCGAGCGCGAGGGGGCGCAGACGCACATCGTGTTCGGATCGCCCGGTGTCGCGCATGGCGATCCGCGCCGATACACCTTTGCCCTCGTGAGCAGCGTGCTCGGGGGCGGCATGAGCTCGCGGCTCTTTCAGCGCGTGCGGGAGGAGCTGGGGCTCGCCTACTCCGTGTACACCTTCACCGCATTTCACGCGGATGTGGGGATGCACGGCGTGTACGTCGGCACCGCGCCCGAGACGGCGGCGACGGCGCGCGCCGCGGTGTCCGAGGAGCTCGCTCGCGTGGCGGCCGAGGGGCTGTCCCCCGACGAGATCACCGCGGGGAAAAATCAGCTGAAGGGTCAGATCACGTTGGGGTTGGAGAGTGTGAGCTCGCGCATGTACCGCGCTGCGGCGGTCGAGCTCTACGGCGAGCCGTATCGCTCGCTCGATGAGGTGCTCGCCGAAATCGATCGGATCGGCGAGGATGATGTACGCGCGGTGTGTCGGGAATTCTTCCCGCCGGAGCGGCAGACGATCGTGAGCCTCGGTCCGGCCTAACATCTTGCATATGCGAATCGGCGTACCCAAAGAGATCAAGGTCAATGAGAATCGTGTGGCACTGGTACCCGCCGGCGCCGAGGCGCTGGTGTCGGCCGGACACACGGTCGTGGTGGAGCAGGGAGCGGGGGAAGGGAGTGGCTTCCCCGACGAGGCGTACACCAGTATCGGGGCCGCGATCGGTCCGACGGCCGATGCCGTCTGGGCGGGCGCGGAGCTGATCCTCAAGGTCAAGGAACCGATCGAGCCCGAATGGAAGCGCATTCGGCGCGACCACACGCTGTTCACCTATTTCCATTTCGCGGCGGACGAGAAGCTGACCCAGGCGCTGCTCGCCTCGGGTGCCGTCTGCGTGGCGTATGAGACGGTGCAGCTGCCGAATGGCGAGCTGCCCCTGCTCACGCCGATGTCGGAGGTGGCGGGGCGGATGGCGGTGCAGGAGGGTGCCAAGTACCTCGAGAAGCTGTACGGAGGACGCGGCGTCCTTCTGGGCGGCGTACCGGGGGTCGCGCCGGCGCGCGTGGTGATCCTGGGCGGGGGGATCGTCGGGATCAATGCGGCGAAGATGGCTGCGGGAATGGGCGCGCTGGTCACGGTGCTCGATCTGTCGCTCGAGCGGCTCCGCTATCTCGCAGACGTGATGCCACCCAACGTGCTGCTGATCCATTCCAACCGGCACAATATCCTCGAGCAGATCGCGACGGCGGACCTCGTTGTCGGGGCCGTGCTCGTGACCGGAGCCAAGGCGCCGCGCCTCATTCGGCGGGAGGATCTGAAGCACATGCGGCCGGGGTCGGTGATCGTCGATGTCGCCGTCGATCAGGGCGGCTGCGTGGAGACGATCCATCCGACGACGCATGAGAACCCCACGTACGTGGTCGATGGGGTCATACACTACGGCGTGGCGAACATGCCGGGGGGGGTGCCGCGCACGTCGACTCTGGCGCTCACCAATGCCACCTTCCCCTACGCCATACAGCTGGCGAACAAGGGATGGAAGCAGGCGCTTACGGAGAACCGTGCCCTGCTCAAGGGGCTGAATCTCGTGAATGGCCGCGTGACGTATCCTGGCGTGGCCGAGGCGTTCGGGCTCAAGTACGACGACCCGACGGGGTTCCTCGCCTAGCGGGCACGCGGGATCCGAAGGTTCGGTGCCGGAGCGCGGGAAGCAGACCCCCGCTCCGGCGCTCCCTCCGGTACTGTGCTATCACAAGATCGAGTCGCGGCGCGAGATCGGTGTCACGCGGCTCGCCCCGCGGCGGTTTGCGCGGCAGATGGAGGGACTCGCCCGCGACGGGTGGCGCGCGTTGTCGCTGGATGATCTCGACCGGTGTGCGCGTGCGGAGGCTCCGGTCCCGCCGCGCTCCGTCGTGATCACCCTGGACGATGCCTATCGGGGGCTGCGCACCCACGCTTTCCCGCTGCTGGCGAGCCTGGGGTTCCCGGCGATCTGTGCGGTCATCACCGACTACGCCGGGCGGCTCAACCGGTGGGACGTGGCGGTGGGGGGACGCGCTTTCGCGCACCTTGCCTGGCGCGACATCGAGCGGTGGGCCGGGCGGGGGATCACCTTCGTGTCGCACAGCGCCTCGCATCCGCGATTGACCTGGCTGACGGCGGGGGCGGTCGCGGGCGAGCTCGCCCGGTNNGACCGGGCGAGCTCGCCCGGTCGCGTGACGCACTGCAAGCCGTGCTCGGGACGCACCCGCGTGCGGTGGCGTACCCCTTTGGAGCGGCGGGCCCGCGCGAGCGGTCGATCGCGCGGCAGGAAGGTTACGCGACGGGGCTCCATCTCGTCGTCCGATGGTATGGCGACCCGATGGCGCTGCCGCGCACACCTGTCTATCCCTGGAGCCGAGGAGTGCCGATTCCCGGCGCGCTCGAGCACGGTATAGCCTCGATCGTGACTCGCATGTCCATTGCCGCCAGCGCCTGGCGCGCGCTAGCTTAACCGATTCGAATGCGTTGGCCCTTCTTCAAGCCGGGATCGCGGTCGCTGTTCCCCGCAAACGCCATCGCCGTTGATCTCGGCACGGCGAACACCCTCATCTACGTCAAAGGCGAGGGGATCGTTCTCAACGAGCCGTCGGTCGTCGCCATCGATCGCGAGACGAAGAAGATCAAGGGCGTCGGTCTCGAAGCGAAGCGCATGCTGGGGCGCACGCCGGAAGGCGTCATCGCGTCGCGTCCGCTGAAGGATGGCGTGATCGCGGACTTCGACATCACCGAGAAGATGCTGCGGTATTTCCTGACGCTGATCATCGAGAATCACGTGTTCAAGGTGAAGCCGCGCGTCATCGTGTGCGTCCCCTCGGGGATCACGGAAGTCGAGCGGCGTGCGGTGCGCGATTCCGCGCTGGGCGCGGGGGCGAAGGAGGTCTTCATGGTGGCCGAGCCGATGGCGGCGGCGATCGGTGTCGGCCTTCCCGTCGAGACTCCCACGGGGAACATGGTGATCGACATCGGCGGCGGCACGACCGAGATCGCGGTCATCGCGCTGTCCGGCATCGTGAGCGACACGTCGATCCGTACCGGCGGGGACGAGCTGGATACGTCGATCGTGCAGTTCATGCGCAAGAACTACAATCTCCTCATCGGCGAGCCCACGGCGGAGCTGATCAAGATCCAGATCGGATCGGCCGCTCCGGTCGGCGAGGAGCGCGAGATGGAGGTCAAGGGACGCGACCTCGTATCCGGCATCCCGAAGACGGTCCGGGTCCACTCGGCGGAGATCCGCGAGGCGATCCAGGAGCCGATCCAGCAGATCGTCGATGCGGTGCGGCGCGCGCTCGAGATCACGCCGCCGGAGCTGGCGAGCGACATCGTGGATCGTGGCATCGTCATGACCGGCGGGGGGGCGCTCATCCGGGGGCTGGACTATCTCCTGAACCAGGAGACGGGGCTGCCGATCCATGTGGATGAGGATCCGCTCACGTGCGTGGTTCGGGGGTGCGGCCGCATTCTCGACGATGAGGAGAAATACTGGTCGGTCCTCACGAGCTGACGGCCGACTTCTCCAGCGTGTGAGTTGACGCGTGGCCCGCGCCGTGCCCAGCGGTTCCCGTCTCGATGCGTCGCTCCTCGGCGCCTCGATCGTCGTCGCCCTCGCGGCCCTCGCGTTGCCTGCGCGGCTGCGCGACCCCGTGGCCGCCTTTCTCCGGCGCGATCTCGTCGCGCCGCTCATTCGCCTCCAGAAGAACGCCGAGCTCGGGCGCGCCGCGATCGCGCATCGAGAGGCCCAGGTCGCCGGCCGCGACAGCGTCGCGTTGCAGGCCCTGCTCCTGCCCGGGCTCGAGGCCGAGAACGAGCGGCTGCGCGGGTTGCTCGGACTGGGGCGCCAGGTCGGCTGGGGGTTCGTGCCGGCCGAAGCGATGCATAGCCGGACTCTGGGCGAGGAGTTCACGATGACCCTGACCGCGGGGTCGCGGGCGGGCGTCACGCCTTTCAGCCCGGTCGTCGCACCGAGCGGACTCGTCGGCATGGTGGAGACGGTCGATCCGACGATGAGCCTCGCGATCCTCTCGGCGCATCCCGATTTTCGCGTCAGCGCGATGTCGGCCGACGGGGGCGCATTCGGCATCGTGAAGCCGCATCTCGGGACCGGAGTCAGCCGGTACCTGCTGGAGCTGACGGGGGTGCAGCTGGGTGCCGCTCTGACGCCCGGCACGGCGATCGTGAGCTCGGGGGTCGGCGGAGTGTATCCGCGAGGGATTCCGGTCGGCACCGTGATCGAGGAGCTCAAGACGTCGGAGAGCTGGGCGCGCACGTACTTGTTGCGTCCCGCCGTTGGGCCGGCCGACGTCGGATCGGTTCTGATCCTCGAGCCCAAGCGCGTCATGGCGGGGGTGCGGTCCGTGTGGCCACAGCCCGCGACGCAGCGCAAGGACAGCGTCGCGGCGGACTCTGTTGCGGCGGGGAAAACGCCATGAGCACGGCGGCGGGAGTCCGGACGGCGATCGCGGTCGGGATCCTCATCGTGTTGCACTACTCCGTCCGCCCGCTCCTTGGCTGGCGCGCGGAGGTCGACTTCCTCACGATCGCGCTGCTCCTCATCTCCGTGCGCGTCCGCCCGGGATCCGCCGCGCTGGCCGGGTGCATACTGGGCCTCGTGACGGATTCGCTCACACCGGGAGCCTTCGGGGCCGGGGCGCTGGCGATGACTGCGGTCGCATTCGCCGCATCCTGGCTCAAGGCGGCGTTCTTCGCCGACAACCTCGCGCTCAATGGCGCCTTCTTCTTCGTAGGGCGCTGGCTCTTCGCATTTCTGTACCTCGTGACGGCGCGGCACGCGCATGGTGTCGAGCTCCTGCAGCAGATCTTCGTGTGGGCCCCCTTGTCCGCGGCGGTGACGGCGATCGTCGGAATCGCGTTGCTCGTGCTCATGCGCCCGCTGCTGGAGCCGGCGACCGCGTGAGCTTCCATCCGAACGAGGTCGCCCGGCGTGGGCGCGTGGCCTCCGCGGCGCTGTTCGGCGGATTCGTCATTCTGCTCGGTGCCTTCTTCCGCACGCAGGTGCTCCAGAACGCGCAATACGTGTTGCAGAGCGAATCGAATCGATTGCGCGAGGTGCCCCTTCCGGCCCCGCGCGGTGTGATCTACGACCGGGCGGGGCGCGTCATCGCGGAGAATCTTCCGGGCTACTCCGTGTCGATGCTGAGCCCGCGCGCGGACTCCCTCATCGCGGTACTCCACCGGCTCCGCGAAACGATCCCGCTCACGAACGAGGAGATCGACGCGGCGGTCCGGCGGTACCGGCGATCCCCGAACCGCCCGACGGCGGTCCTGGCCGACGCGTCATTCGATGTCATCTCGGTGCTCGAGGAGCATCGCGTACAGTTTCCCGGGCTCATCATACAAGCCGCGCCCAAGCGGTACTATCCCGACGGCGCGGCAGTGGCGCCTTTCGTCGGCTACACGGGTGAGGTCACGGAAGGGGAGCTGGGATCCCGCGGATACGGGTCGTCGCGCGGCTACCGCTCCGGGCAGCAGATCGGGAAGGCGGGGATCGAACGGGAGTACGAGGACCGGTTGCGCGGGCGCGAGGGCACACGCTTCGTCGAGGTAGATGCGCGCGGCCGTGTCGTCCGCGAGGCGGGGGCACGCGAGGACATCCTGCCGGAGGCGGGCCCGCCGCTGACGACGAACATCGACATGGATCTGCAGAGGTTCGTCGCGCATCTCTTCGGGGATTCGCTGCAGGGCGGGGCGGTCGCGCTCGAGCCGTCGAGCGGTGCGGTGCTCGCGCTGTATAGCGCGCCGAGCTTCGATCCGAACCGGTTCATCGGAGGGATCCCGGCCGACTATTGGCGCGACCTCAACGCGGACCCCCGGCGTCCGCTCTACAACAAGGTCATTCAGGGGCGCTACCCGCCGGGCTCGACGTGGAAGCTGGCGACGGCGACGTGGGCGCTCGAGAACGGGGTGGCGACGCTCGACGATGTGATGCCCACCCCGTGCACCGGCGGCTTTCAATACGGCAACCGCCTCTTCCACTGCTGGGAGAAGAAGGGCCATGGGAGCCTGACGCTGTCGCAGGCGATCGAGAAATCGTGCGACGTGTATTTCTATCAACTCGGTCTCAAGATCGGCATCGCGCGACTCGTCGCCGGCGGCGTCGCGCTGAATTTTCGCGAGCGCACCGGAATCGATTTGCCGGGGGAGTCGGCGCCGATCTTTCCGTACTCGATCGATTACTACAATCGGGAATTCGGGGCCGGGCACTGGAATAGCTCGGTGGCGCTCAATCTGGCGATCGGGCAGGGGGAGAACTCGCAGACGATCATGAGCATGGCGCGCTTTTACGAGGCGCTCGCGACCGATGGCCGCGAGGCGCGCCCCACGATCGTCCCGCGCGCCGACACCACGCGCACACGCATCTTCACTCTCACCGACGCGCAGCTCGGCGGACTTCGGTCGGCCCTCGCCGGCGTCGTCGCGGTGGGGGGCACGGCGGCGGCCTCCCAGATTCAGGGTGTCACGCTGGCGGGGAAGACGGGCAGCGCGCAGAACGCCGAGGACCCGACGCGGACGCACGCATGGTTCGTCGGCTTCGCGCCAGCGGATCATCCGGCGATCGTGGTCGCGGTTCTTCTCGAATTCGGCGGGCACGGTGGCCGGGCGGCGCAGGTCGCCTCGAAGATCGTTGCGCACTACCTGAAGGTCGTGCCCACGTCGCACCTCCAGACGGAGGGCTGAGTGCGCCGCGCGACCATCGCCGACTATCCGCTGATCCTGCTCGGGCTGACGCTCTCCGGGTACGGGATCCTCATGGTGTACTCCGCGGGGCAGACCGATGTTCTGACCGGAGTCGCCTACCTGTACCGGAACCAGATTGCGTGGCTCGCCATCTCGGTCCTCGCCGCGCTGGCCGCCTCACGCCTCTCTGTCCGCTTCCTCGAATGGGTCGCGTTGCCCGCGTACGTCGTCACGATCGCCGTGCTCCTCCTGCTCTTCGTGTTCGGGAGCGGGGCGGGGACGGCGGCCAGCTCGCGCGCCTGGCTCACGATCGCGGGGCATCGCATCGGACAGCCGTCGGAGCTGGCCAAGATCACGGTCGTGTTGATGCTGGCGCGCGTATTGGCCAACCGCCGGGAGGCGCCGAGCTCACTCGTCGAGCTGTGGCAGCCGGCGCTGATCGCGGCGGTCCCCACGCTGCTGATCATGCTCGAGCCCGATCTCGGCAGCGCCATCGTCTTCGTCGGAATGTTCTTCGCGGTGCTCTTCTGGTTTGGCGTGCCCTGGCCGACGCTGCTCATGCTTGCGAGCCCGGGCGTGAGCCTCATCCTCGCCTTCAGCACGCGGCTCTGGGCGCTCTGGTTTGTCGCGCTCATCGGGCTGCTCATCTACTTCTACAAGCCGTACCTGCTCGAAGGGGTAGGGATCGTCCTGGCGAACGTGTTCATGGGGATCATCGCGCCGCTCCTGTGGGACCGGATGAAGCCGTACCAGCGCCAGCGGTTGCTCGTGTTTCTGGATCCGTCGAGCGATCCGCGCGCTTCGGGCTACCACGTGATTCAGTCGCAGGTGGCGATCGGATCGGGGGGATGGCTGGGCAAGGGCTTTACGATGGGATCCCAGAAGCGCCTGGCCTTTCTGCCGGCGCAGCACACCGATTTCATCTTCGCGGTGGTCGGCGAGGAGCTGGGGTTTGTCGGCGTGGCGGTAGCGTTGTCGCTCTTTCTGGTGCTCTTCCTGCGCACGGTGCGGATCGCGGCGCGGGCGAATGATACGTTCAGCAGTCTCGTCGCGTTCGGGCTGGCCGCGAGCTGGTTCGTGCACGTGGGGGAGAATGTCGGGATGACGCTCAATCTCGTCCCGGTGACGGGGATCCCGCTGCCGTTCTTCAGTTACGGCGGCTCGTTCATGCTCACGAGCTGGATCGCGATCGGGATCCTGCTGCGCATCTCGAGCGAGGGCCGGGGAGAGGCTGGCGCGCTCGCGATCTAGGGATGGGGATGGGGACGACGGAGGTCCATCCGTGCCTAGATATGCGCGCGTCGCAGCGAGACGGCGTTCACGGCCACGAAGATCGACGAGCCCGACATGAGGAGCGCGGAGACCTGGGGAGCGAGAACCCATCCCAGCGAGTGGTAGAAGGCGCCGGCCGCCACCGGAATCGCGAGCACGTTGTAGACCGTCGCCCAGGCGAGGTTCTGCTTCATTTTGCGAACGGTCGCTCGGCTCAGACGAATCGCGTGCGCGACGTCGGCCGGGTCCGATTTCATGAGTACGACCTCGGCGGCCTGAATTGCCACGTCCGTGCCCGCCCCGATGGCGATCCCGATGTCCGCCTGCGCGAGCGCTGGCGCGTCGTTGACACCGTCGCCCACCATCGCCGTCACCTGGCCCTCCGCCTGGAGGCGCTGCACGTAGTTCGCCTTCTCCTCCGGTCGCACATCAGCGAACACCCGCGTGATGCCGACTTCCTTCGCGACCCGCTCGGCCGTCGCTTTTGCATCGCCGCTAAGCAGCACCGAGGCGACGCCGAGGGACGCGAGGTCACGGATGGCCGCGGCCGAGGTTGGGCGAACGGCGTCCGTGATGCCGATCACTCCGAGTGCCCGCCCCCCGACGGCCAGGTATGTCAACGAGCGGCCTTGCGTCGCGAGCGCCTCCCCCGTCGCACGTAGGGGGCCGATATCGACCCGTTCCCGCTCCAGCAGAGCGGCATTGCCGAGCACGAGCGCAGTCCCATTAACGCGGGCCGTGATCCCCATGCCGGGGACGTTCTGGACGGCAGTGGCGGCGGTTGACGCGGTCAATTCCTTCGCGATCGCCGCCCGGGAGATCGCCGCCGATAGCGGGTGGGTCGACTGCGCTGCGGCTGAAGCCGCCGCCCGGAGTAGGTCGTCGGCACTTACGCCCGGGGCGGGCTCGATGTCCGTGACGCTGGGGCGACCTTCGGTAATGGTGCCGGTCTTGTCGAATACCACCGTGCGAACCCGGCTGACGCCTTCGAGCGTCGCGGCATCCTTGATCAGAATGTTGTGTTTGGCGCCCAGCCCGGTCCCGACGGCAACCGCCGTGGGCGTCGCCAGTCCCAGCGCATCCGGACAGGCAATGACGATGGCCGAGATGGCGAAGGTGAGTGCGGTGAGAAAGGGAGCACCGGAGACCGTCCACGCCGCAAACGTGAAGGCTCCGGCCCCGATCGCGACGATGACGAGCACGGCTGCGGCCTTGTCGGCGAGCCGCTGCCCGGGTGCCTTGGAGCTCTGGGCGCGTTCGACGAGGGCGGCAATTTGGGCGAGGACCGTATCGTTCCCCACCTTGGTCGCGCGCATGGTGACGGCCCCACTGGTGTTGATCGAGCCACCGACGAGGCTTCCGCCCGGCGTCTTGTGGATTGGCAGGCTCTCACCCGTGACCAGCGATTCGTCCACATCGGTGTCGCCGTCGACGAGCTCACCATCGACCGGAATCTTGTCGCCTGGCCGGAGGCGCAGTGCGTCGCCGACTACGACCTCGGTGGTGGGCACGGTGACTTCCTGTCCATTCCGCAGCACCCGGGCCGACGGCGGAACGAGTGCCAGAAGGGCGCGTAGCGCATCCGTCGTCCCATGCCGTGACTTCATCTCCATCCAGTGCCCAAAAAGCACGAATGTCACCAGCATCGCGGCTGCGTCGTAGTACGTCGCGGGAACGCGGATGACCGTGAGGTAGACGCTGGCGAGATACGACGCGAGCACCCCGGTCGCGATGAGCACCGACATGTCGAGCGTGCGGCGGCGGAGGGCGTGTACGGTGCCAGCCAGGAACATCCACCCACACCACCACACGACCGGCGTCGCCAGCACGAATCCGATCCAGTTGGCCGTCGGCGTGTCGACGATGACGGGAATATGGGGCACCGTTCCGCTGAGGAGCACGAGCGGGATGGTGAACGCGAGGGCGACCCAGAATCGGCGACGAACGTCGCCTTCCATCGATGCCGCCATGGCGGAGTCGGAGGCCATCGCGGCGTGATCGTGATGTGGGCGCGCGCTGCCGTTAGGCCCGGTCACTCCCACTCGATGGTGGCGGGCGGCTTCGAGCTGATGTCGTACACCGCGCGATTGACCCCGGGGACTTCGTTGATGATCCGCGTGGAGATGCGTGCGAGGACGTCGTGCGGGAAGGGGAACCAGTCCGCGGTCATGCCGTCGGTGCTCGTCACGGCGCGCAGCGCGATCACGTTCTCGTAGGTGCGTCCGTCGCCCATGACGCCAACGCTGCGCACGGGGAGATAGACGGCGAACGCCTGCCAGATGTCGTCGTATAGCCCCGCCTCGCGGATCTCGTCGAGGAAGATCGCGTCCGCCTGGCGGAGGGTCGCGAGGGCGGGGGGGGTGACCGCGCCGAGCACGCGGATCGCGAGGCCGGGGCCGGGAAACGGATGGCGGCCGACGAAGGCTTCGGGCAGGCCGAGCTCACGGCCGAGTTCGCGCACCTCGTCCTTGAACAATTCGCGCAGCGGCTCGACCAGTTGCATGTTCATCCGCTCGGGCAGGCCGCCGACATTGTGGTGGCTCTTGATCGTCACCGACGGGCCGCCGGTGAAGCTGACGC
>PLLD01000274.1 GCA_003141205.1 Gemmatimonadota bacterium | reverse complement strand
CAGCCGATGCAGCTGCGCGAAATCCTCGTGCGGCAGGACGATGACGGGCAGCGGCAGGGGCTGGAGCGGCGAGCCACTCATCGTGAGGAGCCCGAATTCCTTCGCGCCATCCGACAGGACGCCGAGCGCCCCGTCGCGCGCCATCGATCCGACCAACTGCTGCCGGAACCGTACGTACGCGGTGTCCTTGGCCTGCGCGGCGGCGATACGCTGGAGGGAATCGCGTACCGCGGTATCGCCGGCCGTCATTGCGGGACCGTCCGAATTCCACACGAACGCCGGCGGACGCGTGACGACCCACTTTCCTCGTATCGTGCCGGCAAACCGGGCCGCGTAATCGGCGGGGGATGTTGCATCGACGTAGATCACGTCCCCCTCGACCGGTCCCGCCGTTCCGGGCGCCCACGCCCACGACACCCCCATCAGCTGCCGCACGTGCGGGAGGATCAGCGTCAGCGCGATCGGGCCGCGCTCCCAGCCCCGGCCGAACGCCCACGGCTCGGTCCACACACTGTCCGCGCCGTATTCGGTGAATTTGTGCGCCGTCCATTCGTTCGCGCGACGAGCCCCCGCCGATCCGGTGAGCCGTGGCCCGATCACGTCGGTCAGGTACTCGATGTCGCGCGCGNNTTGTCTCGATGTCGCGCGCGACGTGCGAGTCCTTCCCCGCATCGCTCACGATCGCCTGAACGACCGCCGGGTCGGCCGCCACCGCGATCTCCGCCTGTCGCACCGTCGTGTCGCGTGTCGCTCCAGCCGCGCCACTCACTCGGCCCGGGGCCTGGATCGGCGGGCGCCGGATCGACGCGGAGCACGCGGCACCCACGGCACACAGGACCCCCACCGAAACGCCCAGGAACGGGCCGCCCCGCGGCCTCAGACTGACACCCACCCTTGTGCCCTCACGCTGCATGAGACGCCTGCGGAGACGGAGTGAATCGCGCCGCAATGCGCGCGCACAGAAGCAGAGCGGCGATCATGCTGGAGGGATCCGCGCGACCCGTTCCCGCGATGTCGAGCGCCGTTCCGTGGTCAGGCGATGTGCGGGGAAAGGGCAGGCCCAGCGTCACGTTCACCGCATCCCCGAAAGAGGCGACCTTGATCGCCGTCATTCCCACGTCGTGGTACGGCGCGAGCACGGCATCGAACTCCCCGCGCATCGCGCGCACGAAAACCGTGTCCGCGGGGAAGGGTCCTCCGATCCCCGCCGCACGTGCCGCGGGCGCGAGAACTCGGGCCTCCTCATCGCCGAAGCGCCCGGCATCCCCGCCATGGGGATTGAGCGCGCATAGCGCGAGACGAGGCTCCTCGATCCCGAACCATGCGCGCAATCCGTCCCGCGTGATGGCCGCCGTTTCGACGATCGCTTGAGCCGTCAGCGCGTCCGGGACTGCACGCAGCGCGATGTGCGTCGTGACCAGCACGACGCGCAGCCGGTCGGAGGCGAGCAGCATCGCCACCCGCGCCCCGGTGAGAGCGGCCAGCATCTCGGTGTGACCGGGAAAATCGTAGCCCCCGGCCAGCAGGGCGGCCTTGTCGATCGGTCCCGTTACCAACCCGGCGACGGCGCCGGATCGGGCCAGCGCGACGGCGCGCTCGATCGCCCGTCCGCTCAGCTCACCCGCCGTCGCCGCCGAGCCGCCAGCCCGCCACTCGCCCACGGAGTCGTCGACGGCGACCCCCGCACCCCGCGGTCCCACGATCACGGGCTCGATCGCCGCGCGCACGCGCGCGTCGGCCAGGGCTGCGCAGACGACCTCGGGGCCGATCCCGCGCGGATCGCCCAGGGTCACCGCGAGACGCGCGGCTCCGGGCATCGCGTGCTAGAGTCGCACGGAGACGTAGTTCTGCTTCCGCAGCTCGTCGAGGAGACGGCGGATCGCGCGCTCCTGCGCCAGTTGGTCCCGGATCATCCCGCGAAAATCCGCCAGCGTGTACTCGCCACCGGCGCTCACGGACGCGATCTTCGCCACGACGTATTTCACCGTCCCGTTCGACTTGTCGTCGATGGCGAACGGGCCGACGATGGCCCCCGCATCCTTCCCCGCAAATGCGGCCGAGTAGGACGGCGGCAGGGAATCGCGCGGCCACGGCTGCAGCGCCCCCTTCTCCTCCCGGGAATCGTGGTGCTTCACCGTCAACGAGTCGATGTTCGCCCCCGCCTGCCACGCCGCGCGGACGCTGTCCGCCTCGAGGCGCGCCCCGACCACCTGCGCGGAATCGATCTTCCAGCGGATCAGGATGTGACTCGCCTTGACCTCGCCGGGCTTCACGCGATCGACGCGGATGATGTGAAACCCGAAGGCCGTCTCGATCACCGGGCTCAGCGTCCCCGGACGCAACACGAACATCCACGCGTCGAATTCGGGGACCATCACGCCGCGCCGGTTCCAGCCGAGGTCTCCGCCGACCTCCCGCGTTCCCGGGTCCATCGACTCCCGCTTTGCCGCTTCCGCGAACCGGTCTCCATTGGCATCGGCGCCATTCTTCTTGAGCGCCACGAGAATCGAGTCCGCCTTCGCCCGCGCCGCCGCCTTCGCGGCCGGCGATGGCTTGGGAGCGACGACGATCTGGCGGAACGTCACCGTTGCCGGGCGACGCGGCAGCGTGCCGCGGCTCCGCTCGAACGCGGTCGACACATCCTCCTCCGACACCCCCACCGGAATGAGCTTGCCGTTCTTCTTGAGCTCTTCGATCACCTTGCGCTGGAGCTCACCCCGCCGGGCCTGATCCATCTGCATCCGGCGGTACTCCTCCGGCGTGCCGAGCCCGGCGCGCCGGATCTCCGTCCGGTATACGGCGTCGGTCGGAAACTGGGCGCGCACGCGCTTGATCTGCGCGTCGACGCCCGGCGCGACGTCTTCGTCGGTGACCTCGAGCTTGAGGTCCTTGGCCTTCCCAATGAGCAACTCTTCATCCACCAACTGATCCGCGACGGTCCGCGCCAGCGCCATCTGCCCGACCGAATCCGGCGGCACTTGCAATCCCTGCGCGCGCTCGACGTTGATCCGCTCGAGCACCGCGCTCCATAGGATCGGCTCATCCCCCACGACCGCCACCACGCGCTCGAGCGGGATCGTCGCCGCGGAGGTCAGTCCGGTCGCATCGCCCGACGGCCGGTCCACCGCCGACAAGACATCGGTCGTCGGCAGCGGGACAGCGCTCGTTGGCTGGGCCGCGGCAGCGGGTACGGCCGCCGTGGCGGCCGCCCGCGGCGCTGCCGGCGCAATTCCCGGAGGGAGTGGCACGTTCGGACCGGGCGCCGCAATCGAGCGCGACGTGTCCGCCGTGGTAATCACCGTCGTCTTCGGCGCCGCCGGGGCCGGCGCCGGCACTCCCTGCGCCGCAGCCTCTCGGGAGACGGCGGCGAGAAGGACCAATCCCGCTACCGCGACACACGCGGCCACGCCGCGGACCGCGAGGCCTCGCGTACGGCGACCCATGTCCCGCAGCATTACCCCCGACGCTCCCCTAGTGTTTCGGCACGGGCGGCCCGCTCGCAGGAGGCGCACCGGCGGCGCCGGGCGCTCCCGGCATGGCGCCCGGCATAGCGCCGGGCAGCGGGACCGCGCTCGGCGGCTCTTTCGCCACACGCGTGGAATCCGACTGCCGGCGAATCTCCTTCGCACGCGTGAGCGCGCGATCCAGGCCCGTCTCGCTGACCTCGGATTCGTACTTCTCCCGCAGCACGTTCTCGAGTGGCTGGGGGATATCGACGAGCCGCGCGCTCGGTTGCGGCGCGAGCAACCGGTCGAGGAAGGACTCGACGTGCGCCGCGGCGAGGCGCTCCCGATCGGCCGGGGTCTTGCCGCTGTCGGCCAGGACCTTGGGATCCAGCCCCAGCTGCGTCCAGGCCTTCACGATGAGGGATGTGAAGGTCGACCGAATCTGATTCGTCTCAGTGGTGTCGAGCACGACGTGCGCGCTATCGGCCTGCCGCAGCATCGTCTCGTTGCGCACGATGTTCCGGAGGAACCCCGGAATGACCGAGTCGGGCGCCGTCGGCAGTTGCTGGCGCAGTGCCGGCGGGAAGATCGAGAGCCACTTCGCAAAATCCGCCGCCGTGAGGGGGCCGGATGCCGTCGTCGCGATCGGCGTCTTGTCGGTCTTGTGCGCGTCTAGATCCTTCGCGACGGTGCGGGTCAGGGCGATTCCGGTCGATGTCAGCTGCATCTTCGCCACCGAGTCGAGCTTGATCACGTACAGGCTCTCCGCGACCTGGAGCGTGCCCTGCTGCAGCGTCTTGTTGACCTTATCCCGCGCCTGCGCGTAGGTCGGCCGATAGATCAGGTGGTAGCCGAACTGCGTCTTGACCGGTCCCGAGATCTGCCCGGGCGTGAGCGCGAGCAGCGCATGCTCGAAGTCCGGGACCATCTGCCCCTTGTTGAAGACCCCGAGATCACCACCCCGGAACTGGGAGCCGGGATCCTGGCTGTTCTTCTTCGCCATATCGGCGAAATTCTCGGGCGTCAGCTTGGCGCGCACCGCCTCGGCCTTATGCCGCACCGAATCGAGCTTGGCCGCGGACGTATCTCCCTTCGGCGCAGCGATCAGGATGTGCCACGCCGCGAGCGCGTCGCCCTTGGCGTAGCGCGCCGCATACCCCGCGGAATCCCCGCCCACCCATCCCTTCGTCAGCGTGTCGACCCAGTGCTTCGCGCGCGCGTTGGCGAAGATCGGCCACAGGGCCTCGTCCTCGATCTTGGGATCGTTGAGCGTGTCGCCGTGCGCGGCGGCCCGCCCAAGCAGCTGATAGTCCACCCACAGGAGCGCGAGCTGGCGCACGAACTCCTTCTGCAGGGGCGCGCGCGAGTGGCCGACGAGCGTCGCCAGGCGCGTGACCGACAGCTCGTCGTTGCCCGCGCGCGCCGCCACATCGACGTGAGCGGTCAGCGCCTCCGACAAGCCGCGGCAGCCCGCAGCGGCCACGAGCGCGAGGAGCAGGATGGACGCGCTCTGGAACCGCGCACGACGGCGCGCCCGGAGAGGGGAGACATCAATGGGTACTGGCATCTACGCTCGCAATGGTCTGTGGGAGGTCGGAACGCCAGCGTCGGTGGCCGCCACGGTGCGCAGCGCCCGCACCAAGCCGCCGAGCAATTCTGCTCCACCCAGCCGCGTCAGCTTCAACACGAGCGGCTGCGTCCGGCGCACATCGGTTTGGAACTGGACCTCGTGGAATGCCGCGGAGAACGCCTTCATCCGTGGCACTGCGTCGGGCCGAAAGGTAATACGGGCCTCGCCCGCGCGCAGTAGGATCCCCTCGATCCCGAGCACCCCTCCCAGCACGCGGAGGACGGCCACCGCGAAGAACGCGCCGGCCGGCGCCGGCAGGGCGCCGAAGCGGTCACGCACCTCCGCTTCCAGCGCGTCGATCTCCGCCGCGTCGGTGAGGCGCGTGAGCCGGCGGTAGATGTCGAGCTTCACGGCCGCGATCGGGATGTAGTCGTCCGGCAGATACGCGGGCACATCGACCGACACATCGGCCGGCGCCGCCGATGCGATGCCGGTCTCCGCGTGCTGCAGCCGCTTCACCTGCTCGTCGAGCATCCGGAGATAGAGATCGAAGCCGACGGCGTGGACGTGCCCCGATTGCTCCGGGCCCAGGAGATTCCCCGCTCCCCGCAGCTCCATGTCCTTGAGCGCGATGCGATATCCCGAGCCGAGCTCCGTATGATGCTCCAGCACCTGCAGCCGCCGCTCGGCGTCGTCGTCGACCGTGTCGGGTACCATGAGATAGCAGTACGCGCGCCGGTGCGACCGCCCGACGCGCCCGCGTAGCTGGTACAGCTGCGCGAGCCCAAGCGCGTCGGCGCGATTGACGAACATCGTGTTCGCGTTCGGCACGTCGAGCCCGGATTCCACGATCATCGTCGACACGAGCACGTCGACCTCCCCGTTCACGAACCGCCGCATGACGGCCTCGAGATCGACGTCCCGCATCTGTCCATGCCCGACCGCCACCCGCGCGCGCGGTGTGAGACGCCGGACGTGGTCCGCGATTCCCTCGATCGTCTCGATGCGGTTGTGGACGAAAAAGACCTGCCCGCCGCGATCGATCTCCCGGCTGATCCCCTCGTCGATCAAGCCATCGTCCCACGGCTCGACGAACGTGAGCACCGGCGACCGGTCGCGCGGAGCAGTCTGCATGAGCGTCATGTCGCGCAGACCGGCCAGCGACTGATGCAAGGTCCGGGGAATCGGTGTCGCGGTGAGCGTGAGAACATCGGTCTGCAATCGCAGCTGCTTCAGCCGCTCCTTGTGCTTCACGCCGAAGCGGTGCTCCTCGTCGATCACGATCAGCCCCAGCTCGGCGAACACCACATCGGGACTCAACAGGCGATGCGTGCCGATCACGAGGTCGACCGCGCCCGCCTTGAGCTCGGCGAGGATCCGCTGCTGGTCCTTGGGCGTCTGGAATCGGCTCAGGACGGCGACACGCACCGGGAAATCGGCGTATCGATCCCCAAATGTCCGCAGGTGCTGATCGGCCAGGATCGTCGTCGGCACGAGGACGGCCACCTGGCGCCCGCTTTGAATCGCCTTGAACGCCGCGCGCACCGCGATCTCGGTCTTGCCGTAGCCGACATCCCCCACGAGGAGCCGGTCCATCGGGCGGCCGCGCTCCATATCCGTCTTGACGTCGAGCGTCGCGCGGCGCTGATCCGGCGTGTCCTCGAAGAGGAAGGAGCTTTCGAGCTGGCGCTGCCATGCGGTATCCGGCACGTGCGGTGGGCGCTGCGCGACCTGGCGGTGCGCGTACAATTCGAGCAGCTCGCGGGTCATCTCGTGGATCGCCGACCGCGTGCGCTCACGCTGCTGCGACCAGCGCTTGCCGCCCAGCCGATGCAGGCGCGGCGGCGGAGCGCCATCGGAGGCGTCGCCGGCGTGCCGGTAGCGCTCGAGCTGGTCGATGCGGTACAGCGGCACGTTGAGACGATCGCCGCCCTCGTACTCGACGACGGCGACCTCCATCGTGCTTTCCTTGACGAAGATCGTCTCGATCCCGCGAAAGATCCCGACACCGTGCTCGAGATGCACGACGTAGTCGCCGGGGCGGAGCGCCGTGATGTTTTCGAGCGCGACCCCGGTCGCGTACCGCCGCACCCGGCGAATCCGTCGCTCGCGCCGGAAGATTTCGTGGTCGGTGAGGACGCGGAGACCGCTCGATTCTCCGGACGCCGACGGCGGGATCACGAACCCGCCACCCAGCACGCCGACCGCAAGCGTCGCGGGGGAATCGGCACCGCGTTCGGCCAGGAGCTCCTCGAGGCGCTCCGCCTGCCCCGCGTTGTCGCACAGGATCAGCGTCGGGATGCCGTCCCGCACGATGCGCGCAAGCCGCCCGATATCGCGATCCGCCGCGTCCGGCGCCCGCAACGGGAACCCGACGTCCGCCGTGGATGCCACGGCGGCATCCTCGACCAGCATCCCACGCGCGCCCACGGCGGCGAGCGCGCGCTCCGGTGACTGGAACAGCGCCGCGCGCTCCGGGGCGTCCTCTCCGCGGCGCCGGGCGAGCGCGATGTGATGCTGTGCCTCGTCCCACGTGCGCCGCAGCTCGGGCTCCATGTGCGTCCCCCGCGGCAGAACGACGAGCGTATCGGCGGGCCACAGGTCGGTGATGCTGACCCTCTCCGCTTCGTCGTCTCCTTTCTCCTCTCCCCTTTCTCCTCTCTCCGCAGACGCGGCCGCGTCTGCGGCGGGCAGTACGAGCGCCACCTCAGCGGGCCGCGTCGAGCGCTGGGTCACCAAGTCGAAGTGGCGCATTTCCGCGATGTCGTCGCCCCAGAATTCGAGGCGCACGGGATCCGCCATCCCGAAGCTGTAGATGTCGAAGATCCCGCCGCGCACGCTGAACTGCGCGACATCCTCGACCATCGGGACGCGCTCGAACCCCACCGATTCGAGGTGCGCGGCCAGCGCCTCGGGGCGCCAGACATCCCCCGCGCGCAGCTCGAGCCGCGCGCGCTCCACCGCGCGGGGAAGACGCGTCCGCTCGAGCAGCGCGCGCGCCGTCGTCAGCAGGATCCTCACCTGCCCGCGCGCCATCCGCGCGAGCGTCTCCACCCGCTCCCCGGCAACCTCGGCGTGCGGCTCCGCTTCCCCAAACCCTTCGCGGGGCGGATACAGAGCGACGGCCGTGTCCGCCGTCAGCGACTGCAAATCCGCGAGCCACCGCTCCGCATCCGGGAGCGATTCGGTCACCACGACGACGAAGCGCCCCGGCAGCCGGCGCGCGAGCGCCGCTACCACCACGGCCGTCGACGATCCCGGCAGCCCGCCCACCGTCCGCTGCTCGCGCGCGGCGGGCAGCACGGCGAGGAGCCGCGCGAACGCCGGGAGTTGCTCGACGGCATCGAGCAGGAGGGGGAGCGCCATCCTATGCCGCCACCGGCCGCCGGCTGCGTCCGCGTCTCCGGACGATGAGCGCCTCGAGCAGGAGCAGCGCCAGCGCACCGAGCAGACAGGGGACCGCCAGCGGCCGCCCCGCCGCGGCATCGAATACGCCATCGGCCCACCGCGCCGCGTCATCGTACACCGCCACGCGCGCGCCACCGGATTTCCCCGCCCCCGCTCCGGCTCCCTCCGCGCGGACGCGCGCACGCAGATCGCGCGGGGACAAACGCCGGAGATCCGATTCAGTGGCCTCGCCATTCACCACCAGCGCTCCCGCGCGTGCGCCGTCGGCTCCCCGGAGGAAGAACGCGCCGGACTGCGCGGGCGCGGTCAGGCGCGAGCCGCTCAAAGGCTCGATGCCGCCGCTCGGAAGCTCGAGGGACGCGGCCCACGGCGGGCGCGGCACCGATCCGGCCGGGACGGCCTCGATCACGCCCGCCCCCGCGATCCCGCCCCCGGCGCCGAGACGCTCCGACAGCAGATCCGCGAGCCAGGGGACGAAGCCGGCACGCAGTGGGAGACTCGTCGCTCCGGGATCGATCGGGCTCGCCACAAGCACGTACCGGTCGCCGGCCACGACCCAGGGGGCATTTCCTCCGACGCTCACAATGGTGTCGGCCACCGCACCGGGTTGCGGGTCGAGGCCGTACCATTGCGTCGCATCCACGCCGGCGAGCCGGCTTCCGTCCCGCCACTCGAGCGGGGCGGAGCGCCCCCCCGGTGACGTGCCCGCTGCGCGGAATCGCCAGGGAACGCCGGCACGCGCGAGCGCGCGGTTGGCGGCGCCGAGACGCACGGGATCGCGCGGGGCGATGATGAGAGCGGGCAGGCTCGAAAGATTGTCCGCGGATACGACGGAGACCGTCGCGCCGCCGGGACCATCCCTCGATGCCCGTCCCGCTCCGATCAGCGCGTCGGCCGCCCCGCGCACGAACGGGCCCGCCGCGCTATCCACGCGCACCGGCGTCGGATCGCCGATCCAGACGGCAAAGTGTCGCACGTCATCGCCGCGCAGCTCGTCGGGCTCGAGCTCGACGGTCCCGCTGACCCACCCCCGCTCGGGCGGGCTCGCGTGGATCGCGAGCGTGCCCATCCCTCCTCCCTC
>PLLD01000047.1 GCA_003141205.1 Gemmatimonadota bacterium | reverse complement strand
GCGCCATCGCGTCGTCGGCGCCGACCGGCGCGCTGAGGCGCGGCAACCGCTCCAATCGCTTGCGCCGCCCTTTGGCCTGCCGGGAGTTCTGTCCGGCGATGTTGCGCCGGATGTAGTCCTCTTCGTGTGCGACCGACCGGCGCTGCTTCGTGACCGCGCGGTCGGCCGCGAGGCGCCGCTCCGTGCGCTGCGTGATGAAGGACTCGTAGCCGCCCGTATACGGCGTCGCCGTGCCGCCCTCGAGATGCAGCACATGGTCGGCGATCGCGGCCAGAAAGGCCCGGTCGTGGCTGACGACGATGACGGTTTCATCCGTTTCCATCAGGTACTGCTCGAGCCACCGGGTCGTCTCGAGATCGAGGTGGTTGGTCGGCTCGTCCAGCAGCAGAACATCGGCCGGCATCACCAGTTGGCGCGCCAGGCCGAGCCGCCCCTGTTCTCCTCCACTCAGCGCGGTGAGGGGTCGCTCGCGGGCCTCGGCGGGATCGAAGCCGAGACCGTGCAGCACGGCGTCGACGCGTGGCGTGATAGTGTAGCCCCCCTCGTGCTCGAAGCGCTCGAGGTCGCGGCCGTAGCGCGCCATCGCCTCCGGTCCGGCGTCGTCGCTCAGCCCGGCGGCCTGCTCCGCGAGGGAGCGCTCGAGGGCCAACAACTCGGAGAACGGACCCGCGGCCGCCTCCCACACTGTCGTCGCGTCGCCAAAGTCGCGGTGCTGATCGAGCAGCGCGATCCTGAGCCCGCCAACACGCGTCACCTGTCCGCGGCTCGGCGCGAGTGCACCGGTCATCAGTCGGAAGAGCGTCGTCTTGCCGCTTCCGTTGCGCCCCACGATGCCCCATCGGTCGCCGGCGGACACCGTGACCGTCACATCGTTCAGGAGAGCTGTCGCGCCGAAATCGACGGGTACTCCGGACAGCGCGAGTTGCGTCATTGCGTCCGGCCGCGCCCTGCCGTCATCGAGCTGCTCAGCGACTGCATCCGAGGAAAGATGGACGATGGACGCGCGCGGTGCCGCGCGGCATATTACGTGCTCAGTGTGTAGGCAACGGGTTCCACGCTCGCGCGACGACGTTCGTCGCCGGGACACGGCGGGTTTCGGAGGTCACAGACGGGTGTTGGAGTGATGGCGGCGGTCCGGTCTTGCGCTCTCGCGCTCCTTGTGGTGGGCGTCGCGTGCAACTACGCGCCGTCGCGAGACAAGCCGGTACCGTCCACGCCCATCGGGGTCCCCACGGGCCCGCCCTCCCCGCCGCCCATGACTCCCCCCACGCCGCCGGTCGTGTGGGACTACACCGTCACGGCGTCGGCGACCCCGCCGGCGAATCCGGCGATCGTGGATAGTTGGGCGTGTGCGGCATTCGGCGGCTCGATCACGGACACGGCCAAGCTGACCGCGAACGCGCACACGGTCGGCTACGACAGCAGCGGGACGATCCAATGCAATGGCGGTCCGCCCAGTGGCGCCATCGCGTTCGTCGTGGTCAATCTGCTCGACACGACTATCACGCCCGTGCGCGGAGTGGCCCTTGCGGGCGTCCCGACGTTTGTCTTCTGTCCCGCGGGGCCGCCGCCGGGTGTGCCCTGCATCTCCCTCACCGCGACCGTCGTCGGGACCGATACGTTGTCCGGTCCGGCCACGATCACCGTGGCGCGTTCGGGGTCCGACTCCACCATCGCACTCGGAACGTTCACGGCGGTCCGGATCCCGTCACCGTAGGCGCTGATCCGTCGTGTGATGCGCGGGGCAATCGGAGGGTAAAGGTCGATCCCCGCCCTTCGACGCTCCGCACCCGGAGATCACCCCCCATCGCGCGCGCCAGGTTGCGGCTGATGGCCAAGCCGAGCCCCGCGCCTTCCGACGTGCGCGTGGGGCCCGCACGGACCTGAACGAAGGGCTCGAAGACATCGGTCTGCTTGTCGCGCGGGATGCCGATCCCCGTGTCGGTGACGCGGATGAATACCGACTCCGGCATGTTCGGGGAGAGCGTTGTGTCGAGAGCGATGCGGCCCCCCGTGGGGGTGAATTTCACCGCGTTGGACAGCAGGTTGAGAAGGATCTGTCCCAGGAGCTCCGGGTCCGCCCGCACGAGAACATCGGTCTCCGGAAGCTGCACGTCGTACGTCAGGTTCTTCGCCGCGAGCTGCGGCTCGATCATCGGGGCCAGCTCGGCGGCGACCGTGCTGAGGGGGACATCTCCGATCGCGTACGCGACGTGGCCGGATGCGATCCGCTCGAGGTTGAGGACGTTATTGATCAGGCGCAGCAGATGGCGCTGGCTGCGCGCGATGCGCTGCAACGCGTCGCGTTGCGGATCGGTGACCGACCCATGAATCCCCATCTCGAGGAGCTGCACGTGGCCCGCGATGGCGTTGAGCGGCGTACGCAGCTCGTGGGACATGACCGCCAGGAATTGGCTTTTCGCGCGGCTCGCCCCTTCCGCCACCTGCCGCGCACTCTCGGCGTCGCGCCGGGCGCGCTCGGCCGCATCGAATAGCCATGCGTGGTCGACGGCGATCGCGGCCCTGCGCGCGAGCTCCTTCGCCAGGGACCGGTCCCCATCGGTGAAGCGGCGGCCGGAGTCGGTCGTCGCCAGGGTGATGCTGCCCACGATGCGTCCCCGTGCGGCCATCGAGACGACGAGCGTGGACGTGCAGTCGAGATCGCGGTGGAGCGGCGACGTCGCGACCTCGCGCGCCACGCCGGCTTCGACGACGCGGATCGCACACCAGTCCGCGAGCTGCGGCACCGCGAGATCGGCCACGGCGCCCAACGTGACGTGATAGTCCAGCGACGATGCCAGCACGTCGCTTGCGGCCGCCAGAAATGCATCACGCCCCGGATCGCCGGGGGCGGGCGCGTCGATAGCGCATCGACGGCGGCGGGTGGTCATGCGAATCGGTGCATAGCGGCCTTGTTCGCGGGCGACGGGCATCCTTCGTGCGCGCACCGCGCCTTGTCGAGGTCGCTGTATGTCGTCGCCTCACGGAACTTGGTCGTCGTGCCGACCCGGTGATCGCACGGCCACTTCACGGGCGGGTTCGGCCCCGGGCACGTGTATCGGTTGGGGGGCGGCGGGCCCGGTCGCTTCTGGTTCGGCGGCTTTTACTTCAGCGTCGCGCCGTACGACATCGAGGATGCGACCGATTGGCTCTGGGACACGGACCAGATCGTGATATACGAGGACCCGGATCACGCCGGCTGGTACCTCGCATATAACCCGCGGTTGGGGACGTACGTGCACGTCACGTATCTCGGAAATAGCTAAGCGCGTAGCGGACAGCCGTCGGGGCGCCCGCGACGCCGGCTTCTCTCTTGCCGGCGTTCGCCTCGACGGCTCGGCCGGCGCGCCGGATCGCGACCCTAACGAACGATCCCGGCGAACAATCGGGCCGCCAGGAGCACGAATCCGGTGAACACGAGGGCCAGCACGGCGAAGTCGAGCCCGATACCCTCGCTCGCCATTCCTCCCTGGACCATCAGCGCACGGAGGATGCTCACGAGGTACGTCAGCGGATTGTAGCGCGCCACGACCTGCAGCCAGGGTGGCATCATCACCAAGGGGTAGATGGCATTGCTCGCGAAGAAGAGGGGCATCGTCAATACCTGGCCGATGCCCATGAAGCGCTCGCGCGTCTTCACCACGCAGGCGATGACGAAGGAGAAGGTCGAGAACAGCGCCCCTCCGAGGACCACAGCCAGGGCGATACCACAGAGGCTCAGCGGGTCGAGCCGCACGTGCACGCCCAAAACCAAAGTGAGCGCGATGATGATGAGCGCTTGGGCCAGCGCTCGGGTACCCGCCGCCAGCGCTTTTCCGAACACGAGCGCCCCGCGCGACGAGGGGCTTACGAGCAGCTTGTGAACGATACCGAGGTCGCGCTCCCAGATCACGGCGATACCGTAAAAGATCGCGCTGAATAACACGCTCTGCGATAGCACGCCGGGAGCCATGAATTCCAAGTAGCTCAGATTCCCTGTCGGAATGGCGCGCGTCCGCGAGAAGACTTCGCCGAAGACGACGAGCCAGAGCACAGGCTGGATCGCCCGCGTGAACAGATCGGTGGGGTCGCGGACCATCTTTCGCATCTCCACCGCGAATATCGCGGCGGCGTGGCGGGCAAACGCCGCCGGCGATTCGGTTCTAGCCGAGGCGTGCGGCGGTGCGCCGGGTGCTACGGGCGTCACGATAGCTTCCTCCCTCGTCGATGCTGCCCCCGGCGACGTCCGCGAACACATCGTCGAGGGTCGCGCCGGGTCCGAGCTGGTTTCTGAGCGCTGCCGCCGTGCCTTGCACGGCGACGCGGCCGCCGTGCATGATGGCTATCGTATCGCACAGGGCCTCCGCTTCCTCCATGTCGTGCGTCGTGATCACGACGGACATCGCGAACTGCCGGCGCGATTCGCGGAGACGCTCCCACACTGCGTGCCGGGCGATCGGGTCGAGCCCGATCGTCGGCTCATCGAGGAAGAGCAGGACCGGCCGGTGCAGCATCGCCTGCGCCAGCTCGAGTCGCCGCACCATGCCGCCCGAGTACGTCCGCGCGAGACGGTGTCCGGCGTCCTCGAGGCCCATGAAGGCGAGCGCTTCGTCGATGCGGGATCGCCGGTCCGCGCGAGGGACATCGTACAGCCGGGCCGACAGAAGAAGATTCTCATACCCGGTGAGTGCACCATCCGCCGAGAGAAGCTGGGGAACGTATCCGATCTGTCGCCGTACCCCCCAGGGTTCACGCACGATGTCGTATCCCGCGACGCGCGCGGTGCCGGAGCTCGGCGGGAGCAGCGTCGTGAGCATCTTGATCGTGGTGGACTTTCCTGCGCCATTCGGTCCGAGCAGACCGAAGATCGCCCGCTGTGCGACGACGAGGTCCAAGTGATGGACAGGCACGATCGAGCCGAAGCGACGCGTGAGCGCAGCCGTCTCGAGCACGGGCGATTCCGCGGCAGGGCCGATCATCCGTTTTCGGAGTCGAGGATCTTAAGTGCAATGGCCAGATGAACCTCTCCGGCATCGCAAACTAGACGGTGTTCCTTGAAATCCTCGTCCTGCGTACGTGTCGCCGTCCGGGGTCGCTCGGGCGCGAGATTGGCCACAGGACTATTGATTGACGCGCCTAAGCGCTGGTCGGCGACGCGTTCCCATGCCCCGTTCACGCTTGAGAGTCTCCATGGAAGCTCAAGACGCGGCTCCTGCAGTACGTGCGAGAGGCGCGCCTGCCGGTGATCCTCACGGCGCCGGTCATCTATGCGGCAATCGTTCCCTTCGCGCTGTTGGACAGCTTCCTCCTCATCTACCAGGCGCTGTGCTAATCCGTTTACGGCGTGCCGCGTGTGCGCCGCGCTGACTACATCATCTTCGATCGAGGACGCTCAAGTCGCTCGAGTGATCGATCCCACCTCCGCGGAAGCGCCGAAAAAGCCCTGAGGCGCCGAGGACTCATCCGGCATGCCCGGTGTCGCTTTCCCCGGCCCGATGATCGTCCCCGACCTCACAATAGCGGTGAACCTCGCGGTCGCAGGCCTGGCGGGCCTGGCGATCGGGGTCGAGCGCGAATGGTCCGGCCACGCCAGGGGACCGCACGCGCGTTTCGCGGGGGTGCGCACGCTCTTTGCCATGGGCCTTCTGGGTGGCATCGATGGATCGGCTCCAGGTTCCGCGCCTAACACGTCTGCGCTGGGCGCCGCTGGTCCGGACGCAGATTGGGGGAATCCCCGACCCCACGTCCAGCAGTCACTGACAGCCCGATTTTGGACCCGCCGTTAAGGTAGGCGGGAGCGCCGCAGGGACGCTCGACACTCACTTCACCGAGTACAACCATATGGAGCGGGCGATCGAACGCAGCCGCCGGACAATCAATGCGGGGGTACGACTGCCCCGTGGCGCGGTCGTGGGGCGGATAGACGGATCCGCGATTCGCGAAGTACCCCACGCGCCGGCCGCCGCACGGCGCGTCGTCGCAGAGGTGTTTGGCGAGCCGGATGCGCGATCCTTTGCGGTCCGGTACTGGACCGGCCTCATCGAGCCTGGCTATCGTCAATCGCCGCGTTTCACGCTCGTATTCAGGTCCCCCGCGGCGCTTCGATCGATGTTCTTGCCGCCATCGGAGCTCGGTCTTGCCGAGGCGTTCGTCAGCGGCGATCTGGACGTCGAGGGCGATCTCAACGATGCCATTTCGCTGGGCCCCGCCATCCGCGAGCGCCTGCGCGATCCGGCGCGCCTGATCCGATTGCTATGGTGCGTCTCATGCCTTCCTGCCAGCGCAACATCGGTGGTACGCGACGCCCGCGCGAGCGAACATCGAGGGCTCGGGCGGCGCCACGTTCGGGCGCGCGACGCCGCCGCCATTCGCCATCACTATGATGTCGGAAACGAATTCTATAGCCAATGGCTGGACCGGGACATGGTCTACTCCTGCGCGTATTTTGAATCGGCCGATGCGAGTCTCGATGCGGCTCAGGCGGCGAAACTCGATCTCATCTGTCGCAAGCTGCGGTTGCATCCCGGCCAGCGGCTGCTCGACATCGGCTG
>PLLD01000172.1 GCA_003141205.1 Gemmatimonadota bacterium | reverse complement strand
CCACCTCCCGCCGGCCCGGCGCATACGGCGATCACGCGAATGTCGTCCCCTCCTGCGCCACCCCCACCAGAATCTCCGCCGGGCGGCGCGTACCCAGCATCACCGCCACACACTCCTTCGTCCCGCCCAGCCATTCCCGGCGCAGGCGAATGACGTGGGCTACGCCACACTGACACAGCCATCGGTGGACGGCCAGCCGGTCGAGGCCGGGGACCGGAATGGGACCCGCCGTGTGCACCGCGGCGCAGGGCAGCACGCACGCGAATCGGAGCCACAACACGCCGTCGCCCGCGGCGATGGGCGCGCGACCCCGCGCGTCTACCTCGCGCAGCTGGACCCGAGCCTGCCGCCCCCGGAGCGGCAGTAACCGCTCCCCAGGGGCCAGGATCACTCGCACCACAGCCGCGCCGTACACCGCAGCCGCCCCCGCGGACCGCACCACCCACGCGCACTCGGCCAGCGTCGCTCCCGTCGTGAAGAAATCGTCGGTGACGATGACCCGCGCGCCGCGCACCTCGCTGCGGGACCGGCCCCACCGCCGCCGAAGCACGTAGGCGTCGGCACTCGCCCGCCACCGGTCCGCGCGCGACATCCCCTTCTGCACGAAGTCGACACGCTTCACCAGCAGATCGAGTGTCGGCGCTGCCTCGTACGGCAGCTCCGCGGCCGCCAACGCGGTGAGGATCCGGACGTGCGGCCGAAGAGCCTGAAAGGATGGCACCGGCGCTACCACCCACGGCCCGCCTCGGCGCGATTCAGCCGCCGGCAGCGCGGCGGTGGTCATGACCTGACGGATGCTCGTCGCCAGCATGTGGGCGAGCGGCGCAGCGAGCCCCTCCCATCCGTCGTGCCGCTCCTTGAACGCAACGAGGGCATGATAGATCTCCCCCAGCGACCGCCGCGGCGAGCCCGCACGCCCGCGATGGAGCGCCATCACCCGGACATAGGGGAGGCCCCGCCCGAGCAACGCGGAGGCGCAATCCCCGCACGCCAGCCGATCGCCCGCGACCACCCACGTATCCAGCCCGACGTCGTCGATGCTGCAATACCAGCAGCGCCGCGCCGATATCAGCTCACCGCGCGCGAGGAGTGGGTCCGACCCTGTACCCAGCGCCGGCCGAACAGCACGCACCGCGGCAGGTATCGCGGCGGCGAGACGCCGCGCCCGCCACCATCCGCGCGCTCCTCGGATCCCCGCCACGGCCGAACGCTGGCCGGGGGAGACCCGAGGAGGGCCATCAGTATTACATGCGCGTCATCAGAACGCGGCGACCGGCTGCACCGGCGCCAGGTGGGCCGCCTGGATCCCCGGCGTGATGGTCTTCCCATCCCCGACCACGACGATCGCTTCGTGCGATGGGTCGAGATATTTCTGCGCGGCAGCGTTGACGTCCGCCACGGTCACCCGATTGTAGTTGTCCACCAAGTGATCGTAGTAATCCAGCGGCAAGTGCTCCTCGAACAACCCCGCCGCTGCCCCCGCCATCTGCTCGATGGTCGCGAACTGGAGCGGAAGAGAGAGCGTCGCCGTGCGCTTCGCGAACGACACCTCCGAGTCCGTCACCGGCTTCGTACCGCGCAACCCGTTCACGTCCGCCACAAGATTGACGAGCGCACTGTCCGTCTTGGGCGTTGAAACCGCGGTCCCCATCTCCCACGTCGACAGCTCCGGAACACGGCGCCACGAGAGCCCACTCTGCGCGCCATACGTCCAGCCGTGCGCTTCGCGCAGATCGAGGTTCAGGCGGCTGTTGAACGCGCCGCCCAAAGTCGTGTTGAGCAGGTCGAGCGCGTAATAGTCCTTGTTGTCCCGCCGCGGACCCAGCTGGCCCACGAGCACCATGCTCTGCGGAGACCCCGGCCGGTCGTATAGATGGATCGCCGTCGGCCCGAGTGGCTTGGGATCGGGGACGTGCACCTCCCCGCTCTTCCCCCCGCCGGTCCAATGCGCGAACGCCCGCTCGAGCCGCGCGACCGCGGCGTCCGGCGTCATGTCCCCCACGACGACCAGCGTCGTGTTCCGCGGGCGGTAATAGTCGCGGTGGAACGCGATCAGGTCAGCCCGCGTGATCGCCTTGACGCTCGCCTCGGTCTCGTGTCGCGCATACGGATGCCCGGCGCCGTAGACGGCATCGGCGAAGACGCGTCCCGCGAGGTATTGCGGGTTGTCCTTCTGCCGCTGCAGCCCGGCGAGCGTGTTCGTCTTGATCCGGTCCAGCGAGCTTTGCGGAAAGAGCGGATGCAGGAGCTCGTCGGCCATGATCTCGAGCGAACGGTCGACGTTACGCGTGATCGTGAAGAATCCGCGCGCCGACACCCCGCTCCCCAGATCGGCCTCCGCGCTCGTCAGTTGGTCGGCCGACATCGTCGTCGTCCCCTCGGCCATCATCGTCGCCGTCAGCCGAGCCACCCCTTCCTTTCCCTGCGGGTCCAGCAGCGACGGCGCCTCGATGATCGCGCTCACGGCGACAAGAGGAAGCGTGTGATTCTCCAGAACGCCGACCGTGATCCCGTTCGACAGCTTCCGAACGACGATCTTCGGCAGGTGCAGCGCCGGCGTAGGACCCGGCTCGGGACGGGGCGGATGGCCGCCGGTCTGCGCCCCGGCTACAGTCGCCGCCAGCGCGGCGGCCAGTCCGGTCGCGAGACCCCATGCGCGCGCGCTCATCGGCTACCCGCCTTTTCCGGCGTCGGCGTGACGTTCACGTACGGCACCGTGGCGCGGCTCGCCTGATCCAGCTTGCCCGCGGGCACCATGCTCAGCACGATGCGCCCCCCGGTGAGGTATTGCTTCGCCACACGATAGACGTCGGCAGCCGTGACGGCCTGCCCCTGCTGCAATTCTTTCACGTAGTGCTCCGGATCATTGTAGTAAGCCTGTCCATCCGCCAGCGTGTTCGCGCGACTCAGCGCGGATTGCAAACCCGAGATGGTCCCGACGAGAGCGTATCGCTTCGCGCGATCGACCTCCTGCTCGCTCACCGGCCCCGCCGTCAGGGTGGCGACGACGCTGTCGACGAGCCGCTCGATGTCGCTCAGCGACGCCCCTGGGCGCGGGCTCACGCTGATCGCGAAAGACCCCGCGTCCTCGAGCGACGATTGGTACGCGCCTACGTTGGACGCGAGCTGCCGATCGTAGACGAGAAGCTTGGTCAGTCGGCTCGTGCGGTCGAGCGTCAGCACGCTACCCAGGGCGTCGAGCGCTGGCGCGTCCGGGCTGCCCGCACCGACGGTCGGCCAGGTGAACTCGATTCGGGGGAGGGTCGCCTTGGCATCCTCGAGAACGAGCCGCTTCTCCGATGTCAGCGGCGCCGCCGGAACGACCGGGCGCTCGATCGCCGGTCCCGCCGGTATCGATCCGAAATACTTGTCGACGAGAGCGTGCGTCGCCGCGGTATCGATGTCGCCGACGATCGTCAGGATCGCGTTGTCCGGCGCGTAGTACTGGCGGAAGAAGCCGCGCACGTCATCGAGGCTCGCGGCCGATAGGTCGCTCATCGAGCCGATCACCGGCCACGAGTAGGGGTTCGCCGCCGGGAAGAGGGCGGCGATCGTCACCTCCTCCTCCGACCCGTACGGCTGATTGTCGACCCGCTCGCGCCGCTCGTTCTTCACGACCTCGCGCTGGTTGTCCAGCTTCTCCTGCGTAAGGGGCGGAAGCAGATAGCCCATGCGGTCCGATTCGAGCCACAGGGCCGTCTCGAGATAGTTCACCGGGACCGTTTCGTAGTAGAGGGTCCGGTCGTTGGCGGTCGTGCCGTTCATCTCGCCGCCCACATCCTCGATCATCTTGATGTGCTGGCCGCGCGGGACGTTGGCCGAGCCCTGGAACATCATGTGCTCGAACAGGTGCGCGAAGCCGGTGTGCCCGCGCAGCTCGTTCTTCGAGCCCACGTGATAAAAGACCGTCACGGCCGCGATCGGCGCGGAGTGATCCGCCGACAGCAGCACCGTGAGCCCGTTAGGGAGCGTGAAGCGCTCGACCGGGAGGACGGGAACGTCGGTGCTCGGCGCCTGCGCCGCGGCGCCACCGGCCGCAGCCAGCAGCGAGAGACCCGCGAGCGTGGTGCCGAGGAGCAAATGGCGTGCGAATGGGCGCATACGTCCAAATGAGAGAGTGGGGACGAATTTCATGGGCGAGAAGATAAGGCGCGGACCGCACGCGCTCGACGGTAAGACACCTCAGCCGTCGGAAAGCACATACCATTCTTGATGATGTGCTCCCGCGAGCCTACATTCCCCGAGCGGGATACCCTCGTTGTCGTCTCTCTGCCCGCCCCACGCGCGAGTAGCTCAGTTGGATAGAGCGTC
>PLLD01000248.1 GCA_003141205.1 Gemmatimonadota bacterium | reverse complement strand
TCGTTCGAGCCCCCGGCGGCCAGGTTGGTCACCCCGCCCATGCCCACGTTGGTCGAGGGATCCCCCGCCTTGATGGCCGCGTAGACCGCCTTGTACCACGTGATGTACTGGGTCAGGTTGGGCTTGGGCGCCCACCAATCGGCGATGTTCTCCTCATTCCAGAGCTCCCAGTATTTCACCCGTCCCTTGTACCGCGCCGCGGCCGCACCGGCGAAGGAGGCGTAGGCCTTGACCCACGCCGCGAACTTCGTGGCGTCGGTCGGGACGTAGTAGAATGTGCTGGAGCCGTTGATCCACGAGGGGGAGCCCCATAGGACGAACAGAGGGGCGATCCCGGCGGCCTGGAGATCGGAGACCGCGCCATCAGGCCCGGACCAGTTTCGGGTCCCCTGGGAGCCCTCGATGTTGCTCCACTTGATGCTCGTGCGGGCGATCTTGGCGTGCAGGCTGACGGCGTACTGAATGACCGGCTTCCGCGTCGACGCCTGTGTGTACAGGGCGACGTCGTTGTGGACACCGTAGATTGTGTGCGACGTACTTGTGGAGGTGGAAAGACGGGTGGCAGCTGAAGCGGCCGAGAGCGCGGCGTCGGTACTGCTGCTACGCGGTGTGGTTGGTCCATCGTCACACGCGGCGGCAGCCGCGCACAGCAGGAGGGCGGCCACAAATGTGGCCTGGTGGGGACGACCCATCGGGCAGTTCTCCTCTTCGTTCACGGGTTTCTTCGGCAGCCGGACAGGCATGGCGCGCGACCCAGTGCACGCGCAGTAGCCCTCGCAGCTTTGCCTCACCGGCTTTCACCGGTTTAGCCTTCTCGCGACCCCGTCCAAGAAGAACGAGCGCCCAATCTGCCGACAATGCGTCACTGTAGGACGATTTGTCATCGTATAACGTGACGCGCGGCCACAGTACAACCGTGCACAACAGCACGCAAGAGTAAATGTGACCGTATTTTCGACGACATTTTGGTGCGCTGCCGTGTCAGCGCGCACCGGCGCCCGACACGATGATGCGATCGGGCGAGTGGTCCGCTAGCCGCGCGGCCATCGCGCGGCGTGTGGGGTCAATGCGACCCGGCGAACGATTGGAACTTCGTGGCCGCTGGCTTCATCGACCAGTCGGATCGATAGAGACCCTGCGAGTAGCCCCCCCCGTCCTGCTCCAGGAAGATGGTCGACAGAGTGACGTACGTGTATTGCGTGGCGATCATGTTCAGGGCCGTGGCGGTGTAGTCGCCCTGCTCCGACTCCCCGGTATTGCCGGAGGCCCATCCCCACTCGGTGATCCAGAGCTGTTTTCCGCCCTGTCCCCACGACGTCATGAGGTTGTGGATCATGGCGATGTCGGTGAAGTTGTCGAACCACTGCATCGTGACGGTGGGAGCCTGCGTCGGGGCCGCATACGGGTGGATCACGACGGCATCGGGAAATACCCCGGCTTTGTACATCCCCGTCAGCCACGTATGGCCGTTGACGTCGCTGGTGGCGCCGACGTTGAGGTTGGTGATCCCCCCCATTCCGACATTGGCTGACGGGTCCGCCGCCTTGATGGCCGCATAGATCGCCTTATACCAGGTGAGGTACTGGCTCAAGTTCGGCTTGGGCTTCCACCAATCGGCGATGTTCTCTTCGTTCCACAGCTCCCAGTATTTCACCCGGCCCTTGTACCGGGCGGCGGCGGTGCTGGCGAAGGAGGCGTAGGCCTTCACCCACGCCGCAAATTTCGTGGCGTCGGTCGGGACGTACGCGAAATCGCTGGAGCCGTTGATCCATGAGGGGGACCCCCACATGACGAACAGGGGAGCGATCCCGGCGGCGGCGAGGTCGGCGAGTGCGCCATCGGGCGCGGTCCAGTCGTGGCTCCCCTGGTCGCCCTCGATGTCGCTCCATTTGAAGCTCGAGCGGGCAATCTTGGCGTGCAGGCTGACCGCGTGCCGAATCATCGGCGCACGCTGCGACGCCTCCGAGAAGAGGCCGACGTCCATGTGGACGCCGAAGATCGTGTGACCCGAGCCCGTGGTGGTGGTGCTGCTGCTGCCGCTCCCGGTCTTGCTCGAGCTTCCCGAACTGCTGGAGCCGCTGGAGCTTCCGCTCGACGAGCCGCTCGAGCTCCCGGATTTCCCGGAAGAGCTGCTCGACCCGCTGCTGCTGCTCGAGCTGCCCGTTTTGCCGGAGCTGCCAGAGCTGGAGCTGCCAGAGCTGGAGCTACTGCTCCCGGTGCTCCCGCTGCTCTTGCCCTTTGGCGGATGGGCCAGAGCGGGCATGGCGGGGGTTGCGCCGACGGTCTGACCGGCCGCGGCGGAGGCGAATTTGGCGGTGGTCGTCGAAAAGGGGACCGAATCGGGCTCTAATGCGCCGATCGCGGTGGGTCGTTTGCCGGATTGGGCGGTGATCGGGGCGGCGGCGGTCGTCGGATTGTCGCACGCAGAGACGACTGCGCATGATAGGAGGGCGGCCGTGAGTGCGGCCAACGACTTGCGATGCATCGGGCTCTCCTCTCAGAAAACGGTTGTGCTACGCAATCCGGGCAGCCGCGCGCACGCCCCAGTACGAGCGTCGCAGCTTCGAAGCTCTGCGCCACCGGCTTTCGCCAGTTTTGCACGATTGGTGTGCGTATCGGGCATCGATGCGCACATTTTCGGTCGTTTTGCGCTACTGATCCGTAACGCGTGGCGATTTTACAACCGGACGGGCTCTACCGCAAGAGTCAATTTTGGATTCCGCCAAATTCCCTGGTCACGAAGCGGTCACGGACCCGCCGATCGCGCGGGTCAGTGCGCCGAGGAGCGCCCCGCGAACCGATCCAGGGTGGCGCGCTCGATGGGCGTCAGGGTGTGCGTCCCCTGGGATTGTGCCTTCTCGAGCAGGCGGACGATCTCATCGCGATTGACGGAGTGGAGGGCGTCAAGCCGGATCTCGCGCCAGCGGCGCATATTGTCGCGGTCCCCGAGCGCGCTCGGAGTGGCCGACCCGGCGGTCTGCGTCTGCCAGGCGCGCGCGGGTGAGCGGTGCTCGAGAAATTTCAAATAGAGAAACCCGACGGCCGCTCCGCCGAGGTGGGCGTAGTGCGCGATACCCGCGCCGCCAAAGCCGCCGGCGCCAACGACATCCATCCCGACATACAGGAGGACGAGGAGCCATGCCTCGATCGGGATGACACCATAGATGAGGAATCGCTCGTGGGGCCAGTAGATGGCATATGCCATCATGACCCCCATGATCGCACCCGAGGCACCGAGGA
>PLLD01000070.1 GCA_003141205.1 Gemmatimonadota bacterium | reverse complement strand
CCATCCGGCTGGGCGAGATGGCAGTGCATGCGCACCTTGGACATATGAGGATGACCCCCATGAGTAAGACCGAATCCGCCGAGGATCTGCTTTCGGTCCGCGCATTCGCGCAGGCGACTGGCCGCACGCGTGCGACGATCACGCAGATGATCCTCGAGGGGCGCCTGAAGGCGATCGCCGTACGCGAGTCGGGGCGCCGGCGCTTCCTCCTCCCCAGGAGCGCGATCAAGAGCGGGGCTGTCGCGCGCCGGCAGCTCAAGGGTGCTGCATGAGGCGCCGAACTATCGTCGTGCCGCTCTACGAACCACTGGCGATCGCGAGGCCGCTCTCGTTCTCGCGCGCGGCGACTGCCCCGGTATCGCGCACGACGCCGACGACTCGCCCGCGCACCGGAGGCCAGACCACTCGCCGATCCTCGGAGAGCCAGGTCACCACCGCACCCGCTCAGACCGCCCGGAGGGCGACATGAACGGCCTTGATGAGCACCACGACACTGACAACGTCGAGGCTGTGCTATTTGTGCCGGCTCTCGGGTATCCCGCCGGCGGAGTCTTCCAGGGGAGCTACGGCACAGTTCGCGCCCTCGTGGCGGGCGGCAACGCCGTTGTCCTACCCTCTCGGAGTAGTCGGACCCCGCTGGAAATCGTGATCGACATGGGCCACTCAGCAGCGGCACGGCGATCTGGCGTGGCGACATCGAAGGGCGATGCCCTTCACGGCGAGACGATTGCCTTACCGGTGGCCGAGGCGCTTGCCATCCTCGGCAGCGGACGAGCGATCGGCTCCTCGAGGAGGCCTACATGCGCACCCTCGAGGCGAGTGACCGTCTCGCTCTGGCTCTGGCTCGGGCCGTGGCGTGAGCGAGACAACCGACGACCCAGCGCCGATGACGCGCCCGCAACCCGGCACCGAGGTGCGCGTTTATCTCAACCCGTTCGACTGGTTCTCGGCTGCGACGCTGCTCCTCGCCGCTTGCCTCCACGACCGTGATGCGTGGGAGCGAGCCAATCGCATCGTCGCGCCGACCGACTTCCCCGACATGTCACATGTCGGTCTGTACTCGGCGATCGGGGTCGCACACCGTCGCGGTTGCGTCGATCATCTCGAGCTGGTACTCCATCCCGAGCCGGTGGCGACGTGCCTCCTGCCACTGCTCCAGAGCGTAAAGGCCGTACCCCCCGCGGTGCCCCGCGCAATTGGTATGCCGACGCTGATCGCGGCGCTCCTCTGGGGAGACGCGGCGTTCGTGCCGCGGGGCTCCGCGTGAGAGAGGCGCCGGCCGTTCGTATCGCAACCGGACCGACTGCCACGACGGACATCGGCAACGCGCAACGGTTCGCCTACTATCATGGCACAGATCTTCGGTTCCTCGCCGGCGCCGAATATTGGCTCGCCTGGGACGGCCGCCGGTGGCGCCGGGATGATCTCCTCGAGGCGGACCGCCGCGCCAAGGAAACGACGCTCGCGATCATCGAGGAGGTGCGCGCCGCGCAGGATGATCTCGACGACACCGCGCGAAAGGCCCTCCTGAAACATGCGATCGCCTCACAAAGCGATCAGCGGATCCGCGCCATGCTGCGGCGCGCTCGGGCCGAGCACGGGATGGCGATCCTCCAGGAGGACCTCGATCGGGATCCCTGGCTCTTCAACGTCGCGAACGGCACGCTCGATTTGCGAACGGGATCGCTGCAACCTCACTGTCGCGAGCACTTCATCACGCGGCTCGCTCCCGTCGCATTCGATCCCGATGCCCGCTGTCCGCGGTGGGAGAGGTTCGTATGCGAGATCACGAAGGGCGATGCTGAGCTCGGCGCGTATCTACAACGTGCGATCGGATATTCTCTCACGGGCGACACCCGCGAAGAATGCTTTTTCTGCCTGCATGGCTCGGGGAGCAACGGCAAATCGAAAATGCTCGAGACGTTGCGCGCCCTCTTCGGGGACTACGCGGCGCAGGCAAAATTCCACACGTTCCTCGAGCAACGCGGGGGCGGCCCGCGCCCCGATATCGCCCGTCTCGCGGGGGCGCGTCTCGTAACCGCCGTCGAGGTGGGGGAGAACGCACGTCTGAGCGAGAGCGTCATCAAATCGATCACCGGCGGCGACACGGTTACCGAGCGGGAGCTGTACCAGCGCGACTTCGAGTTTCGGCCGCAATTCAAGCTTATTCTCGCGGCCAACCACAAGCCGATCATCGGCGCGACCGATCGTGCCATGTGGCGCCGTGTCCATCTGATTCCCTTCGACGTCACGTTTGACGGCGCATCCCGCGACGATCAGCTGAGCGCCAAGCTGGAGGCCGAGCGGCCCGGGATCCTTCGGTGGGCCGTCGAAGGCTGCCTGGCATGGCTCGAGCGCGGTTTGCGACCGCCCGAGCGCGTCCTCGCCGCGACGGCGGCATACAAGGCGGAAAGCGACACGCTCGGCGAATTCCTCGAGGAATGCTGCATCGTCGAAATCGGATCGACCTTCAGAGTGACGGATGTGGCGGACCTTTCCATGGCGTATCGGCGGTGGTCGGACGAGCGCGGCGACCAGGGGCTCAACTCCACCCTATTCGGGCGAAAGCTCGGCGATCGTGGGTTTCCGGCCGTGAAACGCCACGGGTGTCGGGCTCGAGTCGGCATTCAATTGCGCGCGGAATGGCGGGGTAGGGAGGGTTTGGAGGGTTTGGAGGGTTCTAGTAAAACTCCTCTTACGCGCGCGCGCGATGAGGGGGTTTACCCTGCGGCCTCCAACCCT
>PLLD01000007.1 GCA_003141205.1 Gemmatimonadota bacterium | reverse complement strand
GGAGCGTGAGCGGGTCGACCGCGATGAAGCCGTCTTCATCGTGCTTCAGCTCCGAGCCGAACTGCTTGCCGGGAATGCGCCGCGCGGCGCATTCCCGGCAAGCAGTTCGGCTCGGAGCTGAAGCACGATGAAGACGGCTTCATCGCGGTCGACCCGCTCACGCTCCAGACGTCGCTGCGCGGTGTGTGGGCCGGTGGTGCGTGCGCCTTCGGGCACCGCACCATCGCGCACGCCGTCGCCGACGGGAAGCGCGCTGCGTGGCAGATTCACGCCGCGCTCACCAAGAGCGTCGTGCGCACGGTCGTGTCCTCCGCATGGATCGAGCTTGGCGAGGATGAGTGGAACGGCGAGCGGGCCGCGCGCGCGATCGCCGCGCGTCGCGTCGACAACGCCGCATCGACGGCGCCGCCGGCGGATCCGTTCTCGAGCAGCGCGCTACGCGACGTGCAGGAGATCGTGCGCGAGGCGTCACGGTGCTTCGACTGCACGGTGCTCCCCGTCATCGGCGATGACTGCACGAAATGTGGGAAGTGCGTGAGCGGGTGCCCGGAGAAGGCGCTCTCGTTCTCGAGCGACGAGATTCGCATCGTGGTGGTCGACAGCGCGCAGTGCACGCGCTGCGGTGCGTGCGTCGAGATGTGCCCGCCGGGCGCGATCGCGATGGCGCGCGCGATCTGGGAGGAGCGGCTCGTGGCCGGCGCGGCGACTACGCCCGAGCGCCGCGCACCGGTGATTCGCAGAGCGCCGAGCTACACGCCACCGGACATCGGCGGGTTGCCCGCGGTGCGGATTTAGCTGACGGTCGCCCCGCCCCGCTTGAGGCGACCGATCAGCGCCTCGGTCGCGCGCACGTGCAGCACGAGTACCGAGTCCTCGCTCCGCTGATCGATTACTTCGCCTTCGCGATGCAGCTCGGCCAAGAGCCGCCCATCGCTCGCCGGAATCCGCACCTCCGACACCGGCCGCATCGTGCGCACGCGCGTCACGAGCGCGCGGAGCAGCGGCTCGTAGACGTCCGGCCGGGCCGCGAACGCCGACGGCGGAACCTGGTTGACGACGTACTTCTTGACGTAGTCCAGGTGGCCGATCGTGTCGAACAGCTCGCTGCGAATGGCCGCCTCGACCTCGGCGAAATAGGGCGCCACCACCTCGTCGAAGCTGCGTCCCGCAACCCAGCCGGCGACCCGGCTGGCCGTGTAGGGCGAGTCGGCCATGATGTGGACCGAGCCGATTGCGTAGTCGTAGGGGTGGTGCGCCAGGTGCTCCCGGATCTCCACCTCGCGCTGCGACTCGTAGCTCACCTCGATGCCGAAGCGCACGTGGAGCCCTTTGTCCGCCCAGCGCGCGGCGGCGTCCCGAACCTCTCGTTCCCGGGTCGCGAACGGCGCGAACGAATGGGCCTGCGCGCGCGGGTCGAAGTCGAGGTGGTCGGTGATCGCGATCTCCGGGATCCCTCGCTCGACCGCCGCAGCGCAGTAGGCGTCGATCGGGACGTCGCTGTCGGGCGAGAGGTTCGTGTGGAGGTGCGCGTCCAGCGGCAGGTCGCGGTCCGCCTCCGGCCCCGGTGCGGGCAGCGAGGTCACCCGGCGATCAGCCCCAGCTCTCGGCCGACGCGGCCGAACGCCTCGAGGCAGGTGTCGAGCTCCTCGTCGGAGTGGGGGGCCGTGACGATGGTCCGAAGGCGCGCGCCGTCGAGGGCGACGGTGGGATAGACCACGGATGTCGCCCAGACCCCTTCGTCGAGGAGCCGGTCCGCGAAGCGTATCGCGGCCGCCGAGTCGCCGACCATGATCGGCGTGATCGGCGTCTCCGACGCCCCCGTGTCGAATCCGAGGCGCGCGAGCTCGGCTTTGAAGCGACGGGTGTTCGACCAGAGGCGCTCGATCAGCTCCGGCTCGTCCTCCAGCACGTGGATCGCGGCGAGGCAGGCGGCCGCGACCGCGGGCGGGTGCGAGGTGGAGAAGAGGAACGGGCGGGCGCGCTGGACGAGCATCTCGCGCAGCGTGCGCGAGCCGGCCACGTAGCCGCCCAGGACGCCGATCGCCTTGCTGAGCGTCCCGACCTGGATCGCGACCCGGCCGTGCAGGTCGAAGTGGTCCACGGTGCCGCGGCCGTTGCGGCCGAGCACGCCGGAGGCATGCGCGTCGTCGACGAAGACCGCTGCGCCGTGCTCCTCGGCCGCGGCCACGATCCCCGGGAGTGGCGCGATGTCGCCATCCATGCTGAAGACGCCGTCGGTGACCACGAGGATGGCCCGGTACGGCTGGCCGTCCGCGCGGCCCTCGCGGCGCGCCGTGGCGAGGAGCTCACGGAGGTGCGCCACGTCCTTGTGCCGGTAGATGACCCGTGGCGCCTTCGACAGGCGCATCCCGTCGATGATCGAGGCGTGGTTGAACGCGTCCGAGACGATCAGGTCGGGCTCGGCGGCGACCACCGGGATCACGCCGGTGTTGCAGGTGAAGCCGGACTGGAACGTGAGGGCCGCTTCCACGTGCTTGAAGCGACCGAGCTCCGCCTCCAGCTCTTCGTGGAGTGCCATCGTCCCGGAGATCGTGCGAACGGCGCCGGATCCGGCGCCGAAGCGCCGGAGCGCGTCCAGGGATGCCTCCACCAGTCGCGGGTGCGTGTTCAGGCCCAGGTAGTTGTTGGAGGCGAGCGTGATCGCCTCGCGGCCGTCGACCGTGACGCGCGTCCGGTTGGCGCTGCTCATCACGCGGAGCGGACGGTAGAGGCCCTGTGCCCGCACCTGCGCCAGGTCGTCGGCGAGATGCCCCAGCGGGTCGAGATGCCCTAGCGGGTCGAGCGGCGGGGTCGGGGTCGTGCTCACGGTGGCGTCCTCCCGGCGGCCGCGGGCCGCGTCCTGGCGGCCAGGGGCCGCGACACTGCGGCCGCGGGCCGCTTCACGACGTCCAGTCCAGGATCACCTTGCCGGCGTCGCCGGAGCGCGCGGCCGCGAACGCCGCGGCATGCTCGCGGAATGGGAACCGGTGCGTGATCGCGGGCGTGATG
>PLLD01000199.1 GCA_003141205.1 Gemmatimonadota bacterium | reverse complement strand
GAATGGCGATCTCGCCGCGATTGAGCGCGAGGAGCTTCTTCACCGGCGCGAGGACGCGATGGCCTTAGTTCCCGCAGCCGAAGCGCAGCTTGGCCGAGTCGACGGGGGCCGGGGTCGGGTAGCGCCCCGAGAAGCACGCATCGCAGAAGCCGCCGGGTCCGCTGGGCACGGCGGCGAGCATGCCGTCCAGCGAGAGATACCCGAGCGAGTCGACGCCCAGATCGGCCGCGATCTCGTCCACCGAGAGCTGCGCGGCGATCAGCTCGCTCCGGTTCGGCGTGTCGATCCCGTAATAGCACGGACCCGTGATCGGGGCCGAGCTGACGCGCATGTGCACTTCCCGCGCGCCCGCGTGCCGAACCATCGTCACCAGGCCGCGCGTCGTCGTGCCCCGGACGATCGAGTCGTCGACCATGACGACCTTCTTTCCCTCCAGGAGATCGCGCACCGCGTTGTACTTCACCTTCACCTTGGCGTCGCGCCCGGCCTGGGTCGGCTGGATGAAGGTGCGCCCCACATAGTGGTTCCGAATGAGGGCGAACTCGAACGGCAATCCCGATTCCTCGGCGTAGCCAAGCGCCGCGGAATTGGAGGAATCCGGGACGCTGAAGACGAGCTCGGCGCCCGGAGTCGGACACTCCCGCGCCAATCGCTGCCCCAGGGCGCGGCGGGCGGCCTCGACGGAGGTGCCGAATACGATGCTATCGGGGCGCGAGAAATAGACGTGCTCGAACACGCAGCGGTGCAGCGGTGCGGCCGGCAAGGGGAAGGAGGAGCGTATGCCCGTGTCGTCGACGGCGATGATCTCTCCGGGCGCGACCTCGCGCTCGTATCGCGCGCCCACCATGTCCAGCGCGCATGTCTCCGAGGCGAACACGATCCCGCCGGCGGCGCCGTGCCCGTTGTTGGACGGGAAGCGGCCCATCACCAGCGGGCGCCACCCGTGCGGATCCCGGGCGGCGAGCAGCGTCCGTCCGATCACGACGACGAGACAGTACGCGCCCTCCACTCCGCGCAGCGCATCGGCCAGCTGCTCTTCGGGCTGCGTCGCGGTCGACATCGCGAGGCGGTGCACGAGGACCTCGGTATCGTTCGTCGAGCTGAAGATCGATCCGCGATCCTCCAGCGCGACGCGGAGCTCCGAGGCGTTGGTGATGTTGCCGTTGTGCCCAAGGCCGATATGCCCTCCCCGGAACTGCACCAGGAGCGGCTGCACGTTCTCGAGGGTCGTGGCGCCCGCGGTGCTGTACCGGGTGTGGCCGATCGCCACCGAGCCCGTGAGGGGTGCCAACTGCTCGCGGTCGATCCCATCGGACACGAGACCGAGCGCGCGCACCGACCGCGCGTGCCCCGTGTCGTCGACCCCGACGATGCCGGCCGACTCCTGTCCGCGGTGCTGCAGGGCGTATAGCCCCCAGTGCGCGATCTCCGCGGCGTCGGTCCGTCCCCGGACGCCAATGATGCCACACATGTTAGGGCTGTACCATTTGTCGCTCTACCATCGCTGGGCTCGAGAGTTACAGAGGAACCGCTGCATCGTTCGCGGCCACCACGGCCGGCGTTGCCCGGGCCATGATCGCCGGAATGGCGCCGTGGTACGTGGCGGACAATCGCTCGAGCGGGGCGATCAGAGACACCCCCGGCGTGCCGAGCGCAATGCGAAGTGTATCCGATCCGGGCCGTACCGTACCAATCCGCCGGGCGCTCACTCCGTGCCCGCGGGCAAGGCCCAGCACCGCGTCCCCGTCGTCCGTCGATATGATGGCTCGGCCCTGTGCCTCTCCGAAGAGCACGGCGCGGCATGGCAGCGCCGCCCAATGCGACAGGTCGATGTCCGCCCCCACCGGGCGCTCGCGGTCGCCGATACAACACTCGGCTAGCGCGACGGCCAGCCCGCCATCGCTCGTATCGTGCGCCGAGCGGGTCAGCCCCGCACGGGCGCAGGCGAGCAACAGGTCGATGAGCGAGCGCTCGCGCCCAAGGTCGCACTCCGGGGGTCGCCCCGCGACGATCCCATGCACCCACGCGAGATACTCGCTGCCACCGAGCTCTGCCGTCGGCTCGCCGAACAGGATGATCGCGCGCTCCGCATCGGCCGAGAACCCCGAGCGGGTCACATGGTCCAGCGATTCGATCACCCCGACCATGCCGATGATCGGAGTCGGGTAGATCGCGCCGGCGGGGCTCTCGTTATACAGCGACACGTTGCCGCCGGTGACCGGCGTCCCGAGCGCACGGCATGCCTCACCGATCCCGGCGACCGCCTCGCGCAGCTGGTAATAGACCTGCGGCCGTGTGGGGTTTCCGAAATTGAGGCAGTTGGTGATCGCCAGAGGGCGCCCGCCGGTGCAGGCGACGTTGCGCGCCGCCTCGGCGACGGCGATCCGTCCGCCCACGCGCGGATCCAAAAAGGTGTAGCGCCCGTTGCCGTCTGTTTTGAGCGCGAGCGCCCGGCTGGTCCCGCGCAGCCGGACGACGGCCGCGTCCCCCGCGCCCGGGCCGACGACGGTGTTGGTTCGGACCGTCGTGTCGTATTGCCGGCACACCCAGCTCTTCGAGGCGATCGTCGGCGATGCCAGCAACCGCTCCAGCGTCCACAGCGGATCGCGCTCTTCCGGCCGCTCGGCAATTGCCGCGACGTCCCTCTCGCGCCGGCTCCGGATGTCGGCGCTTTCTTCCGCCGCCGGCGTATAGGTCGGGCATTCCGTCACGAGGCGCGACCCGGGGAATTCCGCCACGACGCGATCCCCTTCGGTCACGCGGTACACCGGCTCGGCGATCACCTCGCCGATGACCGCCGCCGTGAGATCCCACTTTTCGAGAATCGCGCGCACCGCATCTTCGCGCCCCTTCTTCGCGACGACGAGCATCCGCTCCTGCGACTCGCTGAGCATCACCTCATATGGGGTCATCCCCGTCTCACGACGCGAGGCACGCGCGACATCGACCTCGATGCCGCAACCGCCTCGATGCGCGAGCTCAGCGGTGCTGCCGCACAGCCCGGCTGCGCCGAGATCCTGCATCGCGATCACGCGCGGATCACCGGCGAGTTCCAGGCACGCTTCCATCAGGCACTTCTCGAGAAATGGGTTGCCTACCTGCACCGCGGGCCGCCGGGCTGCGCTGTCCGCATCGAGCACGACCGACGCGAAGCTGGCGCCGTGGATGCCGTCACGGCCGGTGCGCCCGCCGACGAGCATGACCGCGTCCCCGGCGGCGGGGTTCTTGAAGCACTTGTCGCGCGGCAGCAGGCCCACCGTCCCGCAGAAGACCAGCGGGTTGCCCACGTAGCGCTCGTCAAAATACACGGCGCCGTTGACGGTGGGAATGCCCATGCGGTTGCCGTAGTCGCGGACGCCG
>PLLD01000324.1 GCA_003141205.1 Gemmatimonadota bacterium | reverse complement strand
GACGCGGGAGATCGGCATCCGGAAATCGTTGGGAGCCCGCCGGCGCGACATCATGGCGCAGTTCCTGGTCGAGAGCGCCACGCTGAGCCTGATCGGGGCCGGGATCGGCGTCGGGGTCGGGATCGGCTTGTCGCGAGCGGTCGCGGCCTTCTCCCCCTTGCCCGCGGCAGTCGCGCCGTGGTCGATCGTGGTCGGGATCGCGCTCGGCGCGGTCGTCGTGCGGCGGAAGAACCAGACCGGCGGGCAGAAGCGTCNNCGGTCGTCGGGATCGCGGCCGGTGCCTATCCCGCGAGCCGCGCCGCACGACTCGACCCGGTCGTGGCGTTACGCGCCGAATGAGCAGACTACGCGCCCGCGCGCTCGGGATCTTCGAGGGGGGGCGCATCGCCCTCGACGCGATCCGGGCCAACAAGGTGCGCGCCGGCCTCACCGTGCTCGGTATCGCGGTCGGAGTCTTCGTCGTGACGGTGATGTCGGCCGCGGTCCATGGGATCGACGCGGGGGTCGAGGCGGGCCTGGCCGCGGCCGGACCCACGACGTTCTACGTGACGCATTTTCCAATGCAGGTCCCGAGCTGCAACGGCGCCGATGACAGCTGCCCCTGGCGGCACTTCCCGCCGCTCACGACCACCGATGCGGCTCGGCTGCGCGCGGTCCCGGGGATCGCCGAGGTCATCGCGCACGCCCGTACGAGCGCGGCGGTGAAGGTCGCCGACCGATCGCTGTCCTCGGCGCCCGTCGAGAGCTATACCGCGGGGTGGACCGACGTCGTCGGGGGCACGATCGATCCCGGACGGACCTTCACGCAGCGCGAAAACGCCATGGCCGCTCACGTGGCCCTCGTGAACGATGCCTTGGTGAAAAGCCTGTTCCCCTCCGGCGCCGCGATGGGGGCGACGATCACCCTCGATCACGTTCCGTACACGATCATCGGCATCTACCACAATACCGGCAACCTCTTCGACCCGGGCGACGACCCGAAGGTCATCGTGCCCTACGAATCGGGGCGGCAGACGCTGGCGTTCGATCCGGCGGACCTCGACCTTACGGTGAAGCCTGTATCGGACGTACCGCAGAGCGTCGCCATGGACCGGGTGACCGCGGCCCTGCGCGGCGGCCGGCATCTCCACCCCGCGGTCGACAACACCTTCTTCATTTTCGGCAAGGAGAAGTTGATTGAGGTGTACGACAAGACGGTTCTGGTGTTCTTTCTCGTCATGATCGTCCTGTCGGCGATCGGACTCACGGTCGGAGGAGTAGGGGTCATCGCGATTATGCTGATCAGCGTGACCGAGCGCACGCGCGAGATCGGAATCCGCAAGGCGCTCGGCGCGACGCGGGGCACGATCCTGTGGCAATTCCTGGTCGAAGCCGCGACGCTGACGAGCGTGGGCGCCGTAATCGGGCTCGCGGCGGGCGCCCTGGTAAGCTGGGCGATTCGCGCGCTGACGCCGGTCGCCACCTCGATCCCGCCCTTGGCGATCGTGGCATCGCTCCTCGTGAGCGCGTTCACGGGGATCCTCTTCGGCCTCCTTCCGGCGATCCGCGCCGCCCGCCTCGACCCGGTGGCCGCGCTGCGGTACGAATGAGCGTCGACGTGCTCGCGGTGGCGGCTCACCGCGACGACATCGAGCTCACCTGCGGCGGCACCTTGCTGCGTGCCGCGGCGTTCGGGCGCCGAACGGCCATCATCGACCTGACCGCCGGAGAGGCCGGGACGCGCGGCTCGGCGGTGATACGCGCGGATGAAGCCGCGCGGGCCGCGGTGATCCTGGGCGTCACCGCCCGGGAGAATCTGGGTCTCCCCGACGCCGCCATCGTCAACACGCCGGAAACCCGTGCCGAGCTCGCGAAGGTGATCCGCCGCTTCGCTCCCCGGATCGTGATCGCACCGGCGCAGGATGGGCGCCATCCCGACCATCGCGAGGCCGCCGCGCTCGTTCGCGACGCCTGCTTCGTGGCGGGCCTCGCCCGGATCGCCCCGACCGTCCCGGCGCACCGGCCCTTCAAGGTGCTCCATTGCGTGACGTACCGGGAGGACTGGACCAAGCCGACCTTCGTCGTCGACATCTCGGACGTCTTCGAGCGGAAGCTCGAGGCGGTGCGGTGCTACGCCTCGCAGTTCGCGACCGCCACACAGGCCGGAGAGGTGTATCCCACGGGGGAGCCGCTGCTCGACGTGGTACGCCACCAGGCCGCGCACTACGGGTCCCTCATCCGGACCCGGTACGGGGAGCCGTTCATCACGGCCGAGACCATGCGCGTCGACGACGTCACGACCTTGGACGTCTCGACATTTTGATTGCCCGATCTCCGCTATATTTTTTCAGTATATGAACGCCCCCATCTATCTGGATCATTCCGCGACCACGCCGGTGCATCCCGAGGTCCTCGAGGCGATGCTGCCCTTTTTCGGGCCGCGCTTCGGAAACCCGTCGAGCGTGCATCGATGGGGGCGCGAAGCACGGACCGCGGTCGCGGATGCCCGGGAGCGGATCGCACGCTGTCTTGGGGCCCAGCCGGATGAGGTGTCCTTCGTGTCCTGCGGGACCGAGGGGGACAATCTGGCCATCCTCGGAACGTGGCGTGCGGCCCGCGGAACCCCACGCGCCGCGGTCGTCACGACGCCGATCGAGCACAAAGCCATCCTCGGCGCCGTGCATCAGGCGGCCCGCGAAGGGGCCGTCGAGCGCATCCTGACGGTCGACGCGAACGGTGTCGTCGAATCCGACTCTTTCGACGCGCTGGTCCTTCCGGATGTGGCCGTATGCTCGGTGATGTGGGTCAACAACGAGACCGGGACGATGCAGAGCGTGCCCGAGCTGGGCGCGCGCGCGCGGGATCGCGGCGTCGTCTTCCACACCGACGCCGTCCAGGCCTTCGGAAAGGTCAAGATCGACGCCACGACGCAGGCGTTCGACCTCCTGACGATCTCGGGACACAAGATCGGCGCGCCGAAAGGGATCGGGGCCGTGTACGTCCGCCGCGGCACACAGGTGGAGCCTATCCTGCATGGTGGGAGCCAGGAGCGCGGCCGCCGCTCGGGGACGGAGAACGTCGCGTATTGCGTCGGCCTCGCACGCGCCGCGGAGATCGCCGATGCGGAGCGGGATGTAGAAGTCGCGCGGCTCGAACGACTGCGCGATGAGCTCGAGGCGGTGTTCCTGCGCGAGATCCCGGGCGCCGTGATCCACGCGCGGTCGGGACCGCGGGCGCCCCACATCGTGAACGTCTCCTTCCCCGACACCGACAGCGACTCGATGCTCATGGCGCTCGATCTCGCGGGTATCGCGGCGTCGGCCGGATCGGCATGCCAGAGCGGGAGCACGACGCCCTCCCACGTCCTGAGCGCGATCGGCGTTCGCCCCGATCTCGCGGCCTGCGCGGTCCGTTTCAGCTTGGGCTCCCTGACCACGGACGATGCCATCGATCGGGCGGGGCGCATGATCCCCGCGCTCGTGGCCAAGGCCCGCGGGCTCACGGGCGTGCCCGCCTAGCCGACCGTTCGATGGGAGCGCGCGTGCTCGTGGCGATGTCCGGCGGCGTCGATTCGTCGGTCGCTGCCGCGGTCCTCGTCGCTCGAGGGTACGCTGTCGTCGGGGTGACGATGAAGCTGTTCTGTCACGGCGACGCCGTGCCCGACCGCCCGTGTTGCTCGCTCGATTCGATGGCCGATGCGGCACGCGTCTGCGCGCAGCTGGGCGTCCCGCACTACGTCCTGAATCTCGAGCCGGCGTTCGGCCACGACGTGATCGATGACTTCGTGTCGGAGTATGCCCGCGGCCGCACACCGATTCCCTGCGTGCGCTGCAATACGTTCACCAAGTTTCGCGACCTCGTGCACCGGGCGGACACGATCGATGCCCCCTACGTCGCGACGGGTCACTACGCGCGGGCCACGGCCGGATCGCTGTTCCGCGGGCGGGATGCGACGAAGGACCAGAGCTATTTCCTCTGGGGGATCGAGCGCGCCGTCGTCGGCCGATTGCTGCTGCCTATTGGGGAGCTGACGAAGACCGAGACGCGCGCACGGGCGCGCGCCCTCGGACTCGCCGTCGCCGACAAGGTCGAAAGCCAGGACATCTGCTTCGTACCGGATGGCGATCACGTCGCCGTCGTCGAACGGCGACTGGGAGCGCAGACGCCCGCACTCCTGCCCGGGCCGTTCGTCACCGTGGACGGCCGAGTCGTCGGCACCCACAATGGGTTCGCGCGGTACACGGTCGGTCAGCGGCGCGGACTTCCGGGCGGGGCGCACGAGCCGCTCTTCGTCGTCGCCATCCGACCCGAGGATCGAGCGGTCGTCATCGGCCCGCGCCGCGAGCTGCTGGGCCACGCCGTCGTGGCCCGCGAGATCAATTGGCTGGTGGACGCACCGCCGCCGGTGGGCGCGACTGTCGATGTGCAGGTCCGGCATCGCGCGCGTAGCGTGCCAGCCGACGTCGTGCGCGTGACGCGTGAAGAGATCGAGCTGGCCCTTCACGAGCCGGTCGCCGCTATCGCGCCGGGGCAGTCACTCGTGCTGTACGACGGCGATCGCGTGCTGGGGGGCGGCGTGATCGAGGCGGCGCCGTCGATGCGCGCGCCGTTACCCGTCCTGGCGGCATAGCGCCGGACCGTTATATCAGTATTTCAATCCGCCCGCCGCGGCGAATTCGCGCATCATGCGCTCCTGATCTTCCGTCAGCGACGTCGGCACGTCGATCGTGACCTCGACGATCAGATCGCCGCGCTGACCGTCCTTCTCGATCCCCTGGCTGCGCACGCGAAAGCGCTTTCCGGATGCGGTGCCGGCCGGAATCTTGAGCGCGACCTTTTTCCCCTCGAGCGTGCGGACGCTGATCCTGGAGCCGAGTGTCGCCTGGGCGATGTTGAGGGGAACGGTCGCGATGATGTCGAGGCCCTCGCGCCTGAAGAAGCGATCGCTCGCCACCTGCAGCGTGATGACCAGGTCGCCCGACGGCGCATTGTCACTCCCCTTCCCGCCCTGGCCGCGCAGCCGGATGCGGCTCCCGATGTCGGAGCCCGCGGGGACCGCTATCAGCACTTTCCGGCGGTTGCGGACCTCACCCACGCCGTGACAGGTGGGGCACTGCTGGGACGGGACCTGGCCGCGGCCGAGACAGACCGGACAGGGACGATTGACGGCAAAGCCGCCCTGTCCGATCGACACGATGCCGCGCCCGCCGCATTCGGTGCAGGTACTGAATGCCGCGCCGGGGGCGCCTCCGCTGCCATGACAGGTCGGGCAGGGCTCGTTGACCTCGAGCTCGATGGGAACCTTGCCGCCGAGCGCCGCGGTACGAAAGGGGACCTCGATCGTGCTTTCGACCGTCTCGCCGCGCTCCGGCTCGCGCGATCGCCCGCCCCCTGACGCGCGCGCGCCATTGCCGAACATCGAGCTGAAGAGATCACCCAGTCCGCCCAACCCGCCGACGTCGAAGTTCTCGTACCGGAGGTTGCCGCCATCGGTCCCGAAACCGTGGCTCGCGCCCCCTGCCCCGCCGCGCGGCGCACCGCCCGCGGACCCCGTGCGGCCCCCAGGGCGTGAGCGGGACGCGCTCGCGCCCGGATAGCCGCTGAATGCGCCGAGCCGGCGCATCTCATCGTACTGCTTCCGCTTCTCGACGTCGCCGAGGACCGTGTACGCCTCGGAGATCTCCTTGAAGCGATCGGCGGCCTTGGGATCGCTCGCGTTCGCGTCGGGGTGGTTTTTCTTCGCGAGCTTGCGGTAGTGCTTCTTGATCTCGTCCGCGGATGCCGACGCGGAGACCCCGAGGACGGAGTAGAAGTCCTTTACGCGTTCCACTGCTTCACCACGACCCGCGCTGGCCGCAGCAGTTGGCCATTGAACACGTAGCCGGGCTGATACACCTGCGCGACGACGTGATCGTCCTCGGGCGACAGGGCGGGCGTCGTGCTCACCGCTTCGTGAAGCGCGGGATCAAAGGTCTGATTCACGGGGTCGATCACCTCCAGCCCCGCGGCGGCGAGTGCCTTGAGGAGCTTGCGTTCGACGAGCTCGACGCCCTGTACGATGGTCGCGGGTTCGATGGTCGCGGGATCGACGTGCGCGAAGCGCGAGAGGTCATCGAGCGCATCGATGAAGTGCCGCGCGAGCTCCGCCTGTGCCCGGGCGCCCGCGTCCTGCCGCTCGCGCAGCGTGCGCTTGCGGAAGTTGTCGTACTCGGCGGCGAGGCGGAGGTACTTGTCACGCTGCTCGTCGGACCCGGGCGTGACGGACGACCCCGGATCCACGGTCGGCTCACCGGCGTCAGGGGGTGCGGGGCTGTTGCTGCGGTCCGTGTCCATCGTGGGGGAAATATACCGTCGCGGGATATCAGGGCCTGCGTGCTGCAGACGGCCCGGCAGGACGGACCCGGACGACGACACGCGTGCCGTCGGCATCCGTCAGCGGGAGTGCGTCCCCCGCGCGCTCAGCGCGTGCACCGGCCGCGATCGCGCGCGTACGAATGGCGTCTTGCGCGTCCGCATCGCCGACGACGAGCTCCCACCAGTCCAGCCCGGCGACGGCCCGGTCGTCCGGCGGCGCTCCGGCCCCCGCCCACACATTTGCGTTCACGTGGTGGTGGTATCCGCCCGCCGCATATCCGGTGAGCGCCGGGATGGCGATCGTCTTGTCGAGTCCGAGCGTCGCGCCATAGAAGCGGTCGGCGGCGGCGAGGTCGGACACAGTGAAATGGACGTGACCAATCGCGGTGTCGGAGGGTAGCCCGGCCCATGGCGCCGGCGCACCCGCGGTTGCGAGAAGGTCATCGACGTCGAGCGGATCTGTCGTGACGACCGGTCGACCGCCTCGCATGATCCACCGGTCGCGCGGCCGATCGGCGTAGATCTCGAGTCCGTTGCCATCGGGGTCTGCGAGATACAGCGATTCGCTGACGGAGTGGTCGGCCATGCCGGCGAGCGGATATCCGCTCCGGGCGAGGTGCGCGATGGTACGCGCCAGATCGCGCCTTTCGGGAAGGAGCAGCGCGACATGGTACAGACCGGTCGTGACCGGCCGGTGCGGCCGGGGCATAAGGTGCGGGAGCTCGGTGAGGACGATGAGCTCGCGACCGGAATGTGCGGCGGCGCCCGCACGAAGCGTGATGGTTTTTCCAGCCTCGGACGCGACGGTGAGCCCGAGGGTTCCGACGTAGAAGCCACGGGCGCGCTCAAGGTCGCGGACGCGTAGGCCGACCCTGCCCGGCGCGGCGTCGAGGATCGCGACCGGGTTCTCGGGCTTACGGTCTGGCGGGTGCGTGGCACTGAGTGACATACCGCACAAATCCCCGTAGGGCGCTGGTTTATCCCGGAAATAGTGCAGTGGACGTAGGGGATAGGAACGATGCCCACGCCGTCCGGCGCTAGACCAAGACAATTGACATATTAGGTATGATTTCATACATTACTCGTATGAAAACGACCGTCTCCGAGAAGGGGCAGATCACGATCCCCAAGGCGCTCCGTGACCGGCTCGGTCTGCGAGCAGGGCAGACGCTCGAGATGTACGAGGAGGGGGGACGCCTCGTCGCGCGAAAGACCAGCGTGCGCAACGGCACCGACAGCGTCTACGGGGTGCTGAAGCTGGGTGCTCCGACCGATACGATCATGCGAACGCTGCGGGGGGATACGGACGGCGGATGATCACGGCCGTCGATACGACCGTACTGCTCGACATTTTCGGGGCGGATCCCACCTTCGGTCCGCGCTCACGCGATGCCCTTCATGCATGTGCCGGCGAAGGCGCGTTGGTGGCCTGCGTCGCCGTATGGGCGGAGACGACATCGGCATTTCCCTCTGCCGACACAGCTAGGGAGGCACTCGAGCAGTTGGAAGTCGCGTTCAGTCCGACGTCTCGCGACGTGGCATCCGACGCCGGGATGATCTGGCGGCAATATCGACGGAGCGGCGGTCCGCGCACGCGGGTTGCCGCGGACTTTTTGATTGGCGCGCACGCGATCGGAATCGCGGATCGGCTGCTCACGCGCGATAGCGGATTCTACCGCAAATATTTCAAGCGACTCGCGATCGTCAATCCGAGTACGTAGGACCGACTTACTCCACGGGACCAGGACGCCGCTTAGACCGCTACCAGTCTGGGTTGGTAGCGCCGTACGCGAACCTTCCCCTCGGCCTTACGCGTCTGCGCGATGTCAAAGGACGACTGCATCCGCATGAGGGTGTCCATCTTTGGACCGAACGCCTTCTCAATGCGCAGCGCCATATCCCCCGACAGATCGGCGTTGCCATTGAGCAGGTTCGAGAGCGCGGGCCGCGACACGCCCAGGATCTCGGCCGCGGCCGTGACGGAGAGGCCCAGCGGCTCAATGACCTCCGTCCGAATAAAGCTCCCCGGGTGCGGCGGGTTCAACATACGCATGGCGCTCGCCTCCATCTCAATGATAGTCCTCAAAATTCACGTCACACACTTCGTTGTCCACGCGGTCGATTGTAAAGGTCAATCGCCATTTTCGCGTCACGAACAGACTCCAAGTGCCTCTCCGCTCGCCGGTTAAGATATGCGCCTTCCATATCGAGATGGAATGCAATTCGTCGACCGCATCCATATCCTGAAGAAAAAGCAGCATCTTTCGGAGTTTGTCGATATGCCCCGGGGGCAATCCTTTCACGGTATCGTCGTAGTAGAGCCGCTTAAGGCCCTTGTGGACGAAGTTGCGGATGCGCACGGCAATAATGTAGCTTGTAGCGCTACACTAATCAAACCGCCTTTCGCGAGGCGGCCTGACAAAAAGTGTGTGTTTAGCTTCAGGTATCAGGCAACCGATACTCGGACGACGGAGGCCGCCGATGGCCGTCGTCTGCGACGAGTCACGGCAGGAACTTGGTATCTGGCATGGGGACTTCTGGTTTTCGCGGTGATCGTCAATTAGAGATCCGCTACACCCGCCGCCGCACCATATCCAACGCGCTCTGGGTCGCACGATAGCGGATCTCCGCGCGGTCGCCCAGGAACACGGTCCTATAAGCAATCGGGTCCCCGACGCCCGTCACCGCGATCCACACCGTCCCGACCGGCTTCTCCGGCGTCCCACCCCCGGGCCCCGCGATCCCGGTGATCCCCACGCCGATCTCCGCCCCCGTGCACCCGCGCGCACCATCCGCCATCTGCAACGCGACCGTTTCGCTCACCGCACCAAACTCCGTGATGTCCGCGACCGGCACATCCAGCTCGCTCGTCTTCACGGCGTCATCGTACGCGATCACGCCGCCGAGAAACACCGCGCTCGACCCCGGGATCGCCGTGAGCCGGCTCCCCAACATCCCGCCGGTGCAGCTCTCTCCTACCGCGATATGCAGCCCGCGCTCGCGGCATCGATCGATCACCACCGCGGCGAGATCCGCTGCATCCTCTCCATACGCCCACTTCGCCGCGACGAAGCGGAGACGCGCGATCCCCGCCTGGAGGCGCCGATCCGCTTCCGCCGCGGACACACCGCGCACGGTGAGCCGGAGATCCGTCCCATCCTGGTTCGGCAGATACGCCAGCGGCATCCCGTCTACGCCCGCCGCCAGATCGCCGAGCAGCTCGGCCAGCGTTGCTTCCGCGATCCCCGTCGTGCGCAGCGTGCGCGACCGCACCACCGGCAGGCTGTCACCGGCGCCCGCTGACGTCCACCGCTCGCGCAACATCGGCACCAGCGCGTCGGTCGTCATCGCCCGCATCTCGCGCGGCACGCCGGGGAGCATCGCCACCCATCGCCCGCGCGCGTCCTCGAGCCAGACGCCGGGCGCCGAGCCCTGGTTGTTGGGAAGCAGCCGGGCACCCTCGGGGACCATGGCCTGCTGGCGGTTCGGCGAGGGGATCGGCTCGGGCAGCCCACGCGAGCGCCACCGCGCGGCCAATCGCGCATACGTCTCGTCGTCGAGGTGCAGCGTCCGCCCAAACAGCTCGGCGATCGCCTGCTTCGTCAGATCGTCGCTCGTGGGCCCGAGCCCCCCCGTCGTGACGACGGCGCCCGTCCGATCGAGCGCCTCGCGCACCGCATCGACGATCGCGGCCGTCGTGTCTCCCACCGTCGCGCGCCGCACGATCTCCGCGCCGATCGAGGCCAGCTCGCGGGCGAGGAACGCCGCGTTGGTGTCTATCGTGAAGCCGAGGAGAAGCTCATCCCCTATGGTGATCAGCTCGACGCGTGAGGACGCCCCCATACCGGCGCAAATATAAGCCGAGGGAATACAGGGTCAGCGCGACCGCTCCCGTCATCGTCACGAGTCCCACCGTCCCGATGAACAGCGCCGCATCGTGCCACACCGGCAGCGCGCCCCACCCGTATTGGGCGGCGGCCCCGGCCGCGGCAAACCAGAAAAAGGCGGTTCCGACCCACGTCCATTGCAATCCGGTCTTCCACTTCGCCGCTCCGATCGCGCCGATCACGACCCCGCGCCGCGCCGCGGCCTGGCGAAACAGCGTCATGAAGAGCTCGCGCCCGATCACCACCACGAACACCCACGCCGGCAACCCCACCGGCCCGACGGGCGTCACGAACGGAAGCGCGGGAAAGCGCACCAGCATCGGCACGAAGGTGCCGATCAGCAGCAGCTTGTCCGCCAACGGATCCAGCAGCCGCCCCACATCGGTCACGAGGTTGCGCGATCGCGCCAGCATGCCGTCCACATAGTCCGTCACGGCAGCGGCCACGAAGATGACGAAGGCCAGCGCCCGCAGCTGCCACGCACCCGACAGCGCGAGGATCACGAGCAGAGGAGCGGCCGCGATCCGGGCCACGGTGATCACGTTCGGCAGATTCACTGTGCGTCGGTCGGGCATCACAGGCAATTTACCGGCTGCGCGGACATCACGAACGCAAGCTAGCGCGCCCGCGAGCCGCCGGGACCTGCCGCGTCAGGCGAACGACTTGAGGACGAGCTTTCCCACCGCTTTGAGCGTGTCGAACACCCCTTCCCCGCTGACGGCCACGGCCTCGAAATACGGCGCGCGCTCGACCCATTCCCCGGTCGGCAGCTGCTCCACGAGATACTCGGACGCGTGGATGGGATTCGGCACGACACGCTGGCGCGCGGGATCCTCGACCTCCCATCCCGGGTTGAGTGCGGCCTGCAGGTCCGCGATCGCGGCGGCGTTCGGGAGATCGCGCTTGTTGTATTGAACGACGAAAGGCAACGCACGGATGTCGTATCCGTACTCCCCCATATTGTCGTACAGATTCTGCATCGCCTCCTGATTCGCCTCCAGCCGCTCGATCTGCGAGTCCGCGACGAACACGATCCCGTCGACGCCTTTCAGGATCAGCTTTCGGCTCGCGTTGTAATACACCTGCCCCGGCACCGTATAGAGGTGAAACCGCGCCTTGAAGCCGCGGATCGTCCCCAGATCGACCGGCAGGAAATCGAAGAACAGGGTGCGCTCCGTCTCCGTGGCCAGCGAGATGAGCTTGCCGCGCGTGTCCGGCTGCAGCTTGGAGAAGATGTGCTCGAGATTGGTGGTCTTTCCGCCCAGCCCCGGGCCGTAATACACGATTTTACAGTTTATTTCGCGCGAGGCGTAGTTGATCATCGACACGACAGACGATCTCCCTTACTGGAAAAGCCGGTCAATCTCATCCTCGGCGCCGGCGAGAACGCTGGGCGCGGCCGTCGGGGACTGCCCGCCTCGGCCGAACGCGTGTTCGAAGACCCGGGTGAGCTCATCGATCGCGGCCTTGGTCTTGATGCGAACGAGCCCCAGCGTGGTGCGCCCGTCGAACAGCACGACGAGGATGACGCGGCGACCGATGTCGGCGAGGTACATCGACTCCCGTTCGCCCTGATGGAAGAGCGTGTTGAAATCGGTTTCACCGATCAGGCGCGCGAGCTGATCATTGGCGCTGAAATCGGCGGCCGTGAGCGTCGCAAAGGCCGTGGGGTCGAACGTCGGCTGCTCTCCGACGGTCGCCACGAGCTGCCCCGCGCGGTCCACGAGGAGCGCGCAGCGCGCGTGGCTTTCGTACAGGAAGCGCTGTAGCGTCTGCGTGATCGCACCGTAATCGTCTTCCGTGAAAGACCAGATCGCCGCACCAACGGACATGTCACCTGCCTGGCCGAAGCCTCGGAATGGGGCGCGCCACCAACCCGGACACCCGCTGCGCCGGATCGATCACGGCATCGCCCGCCGGGCCGAGAGCGCCTGCGCGATAGTGACGCCGTCGGCGTACTCGAGGTCACCGCCCACGGGCAGCCCGCGCGCGATCCGCGAGACCGCGACCCCCGTCGCCGCCAGCTGCCGCTGCACGTACAGCGCGGTCGCCTCCCCCTCGAGACTCGGGTTCGTCGCCACGATGACCTCGCGGATCGTCGCCCCCCCCCCCNNNCCGGCGGCGCAACCGACGTGACCCGGCCGATGAGAGCCCCCATCGTGAGATCGTCCGGCCCGATTCCGTCGAGGGGCGAGAGCCGTCCCCCGAGAACGTGGTACACGCCCCTGTATTCTCCCGTGCGCTCGATCGCCCCGATGTCGGATGCCTCCTCGACGACGCACAAAAGGGTCGCGTCGCGCCGTCCGAAGGTGGCATCGCGGCAGATCGCGCACACGGCGTCCTCCGTCAGATTGAAGCACTCCGGGCACGCGTGCACACGGGCGGACAGACTCCCGAGCGACGCCGCGAGCCGTTGATTCTGATCCGCGGGACGCTTCAGCAGGTGATAGGTCAGCCGCAGCGCCGTCTTGCGCCCAATGCCGGGGAGCTTCGCGAGCTCGGCGGCCAACTCATCGATCGCCGACACGTCACCCCGTCGCGAGAGCGTCGCCGGCAAGAGCAACTAAAACGGAAGCTTGAAGGGCAGATTGAGCTTCCCCGACAGCTTCCCCATCTCCCCCTGCGCGAGCGCAGCGGCGTTCTTCTGGGCCTCGGCGACCGCGACCACGATGAGGTCTTCCAGCATCTCGACCTCCGCCGCCGTCACGATGGTCGGATCGATGCGCAGGCGTCGAATCTGCCCCTTGCCATCGGCCTCGACCGTCACCATCCCGCCACCCGCGCTCCCCGTCACAGTCTGCTGGGCGAGCTGCTCCTGCACTTCCTGCAGACGCCCTTGCATCATCTGCGCCTGCTTGAGGATCTCCATGAGATCGGCCATACCTCCAATAATAACCCGCCGCCCACGCCGGGAGGGCCGCCGCCACACGTTGAACCCAGCCCGGCCGCACGGTAACTTCTGCTTCGCTCCAGGTCCCGGGGGGCGCGAGCCCGCTAACCCCGTCAGGACCCCGCAGGTAGCAGCGGCATGTGGTGTCTTGTGTCGCTCCGTGGGCCTGGAGCATCCCGCTTTTTACCACTCTCCTCACTCCTCTCCGTCGTGGCTCTCGCTCTGGCTCGGAAATACCGGCCGAAGCGGTTTTCCGCCGTCGCCGTCCAGACGCACGTCTCGAACACGCTGAAGGGCGCGATCGCGCACGGGCGCATCGCCCACGGCTACCTCCTGTGCGGTCCGCGCGGCACCGGCAAGACCACGTTGGCCCGCGTGCTCGCGATGGCGCTCAACTGCGAGCACCGCGCGGAACAGACGGATGGCGAGCCCTGCGGCGAGTGCGATTCCTGCCGCCGCATCTGGGCCGGGGGGACGAGCCTCGACGTCGTCGAGATCGATGCGGCATCCAATCGCGGGGTCGACGATGCCCGCGAGCTCCGGGAGCGCGCCATGTACGCCCCCTCCGGCGACGACCGCTACAAGGTCTACATCGTGGACGAGGCGCACATGCTCACGCGCGAGGCGTGGAACACACTCCTCAAGATCCTCGAGGAGCCCCCGCCGCGCGTCGTCTTCGTCTTCGCCACGACCGAGCCGCAAAAGATCGCCCAGGCAGCCGCCCCGGTCCTGAGCCGGCTCCAGCGCTTCGACCTCAAGCGGATCACCCCCGCTGAGATTCGCGCCCGCCTGGCGGACGTCCTCGCGGCCGAGGGGATCGCCGCCGATCCCGAGGCCCTGGCCATGCTCGCGCGCGCCGCCGACGGCTCGATGCGCGACGCGCTGAGCCTGACCGATCAGGTCATCGCGCTCGACGACCGCACCGCCGTCACCCCGCAGCGCGTACGGGAGACGTTGGGCCTCGTCCCCGAGGACGAGTATCTCGCGGTCCTCGACCTCATCGCCGCCCACCGAGCCGCGGACGTCTTCCCGACCGTCGCCCGTCTCGCCGATGCCGGCATCGACTTCGGCGTCTTCCTCGCCGGACTGGGCGAGATGCTGCGCGCTCAGCTCGCCGTCGCGCTCGGCGGCGAAGCAGCCGACCTCTCGGCCCATGCGCGAGCGGCCCTCGCCGAGCGTCGCGACGCTCTCGCGCCCGGCGACCTCCTGCGCATGCTGGCCGCGATCACCGAGCTCGAGCCGCACTTCCGGCGGAGCGCCCAACAACAGCTCCTGCTCGAGACGTTGCTCGTGCGCTGTGCACTGCTGGACCGGACCGTGACGCTCGAAGCGGTTCTGCGAGGATTGGGCCCGGACGGCCCCGGTACGTCCGGTCCCGGCGGCGGCAGCGGCGGCAGCGGCGGCGGTCAGGGAAGTGGCGGCCTGGTTCCCCAGGTCCAGGTTGCCGGAGGATCATCGGGCGGCGGCGGCGGGACCGGCGGCGGC